>CAKQCH010000058.1:0-15606 GCA_934216735.1 uncultured Prevotella sp. | reverse complement strand
TTTCAAGACCGTTGTAATCGACCACTCTACCATCTCTCCAAATTCGGTCGGATGACTATAGCTTGGTTTTCTTAAGCGGATGCAAAGGTACAACTATTTTTTGATTCCACCAAATTTTTAAGGAAGTTTTTGGGGAAAATGGTTGATTTTTGATGATTTTCATGGCGTAAACTCAGTAGAATGCTTGAAAATAGCTGTAAATCCTCGGATAAAGGCATAAAAAAAGGGCTACCGCCGTAGCCCCAACCTTGATAACCTTAAATCTAATACTATGAAAAACACAGTGCAAAAATACAAAATATATCCATTCGTCTTGTATAAAAAACAGAAAATCTGCATTTCTACTGCTATTTTTTACCTTTTTTAAATGTTATCCTTCTCATTTCAGATAACCTTTCTTCTTGAATTCCTCCATCAATGGCAAGGCGAGAACCTTGGCATCGGGATGAGGAGCACCAGTGGTGCCTAAGGCACGCAGGTCGAAGAAATGCTTCCAGTCGCTGATAAAGGCGGTATGTACCAGCTCGGTGTTGCAATCCAATGGCAGGATGGCACGTGCCTCCTGTGGCTTGCAGCCTGCCTCAATCAGTTTCATGTAGGCATACTCGGCTGCCTGGTTGGCAAATATCCAGGTGTCGAGCTTGCTCCACTCCTGTGCTCTGCCTTCTGCTATATCGGCACACATATCTTCCAGGCGGTAATCGCCTGGATCCTGAGAACCGTCGAACCCTGCTTCCTCTGCCCAGGTAGGGAGGTTGATGGTAATCTCGTTGTCGAACTTGTTCTTTGAGTAGTTGCAGTAGCGGGTGCTCTGCTCTGCCATCGAATTGGCGCGATGGCGGTTGTACTCTCGGGTGATGGCAATCTGGGTGGTGAAGTGCACAGTGATGCGAAGCTCGTGCTTTCCCTCTTCGTAATCGCTGAGATACTTCAGGTCGTCCATCGCCTTGTTCTCTGCCAATACACGGAGATTGGTGGTGATGTAATCCTTGCCGTCGATGGTTTTGCAACGGGAGAACTTGTTGTGGATGTAGAGAGGGAGTTCGCCATGGTTGCAGACGAGATAGATGGTGCCATGCTCCAGCATGGCAAAGTGCTCGCTCTGAATCATGCGCTCCACAAAAGGCTTGGCAGAGTCTTCTGTGGTGTTATTCTCACTCTTGTAGCATACTCTTCCGGCACGTTCTATCTGCTGATAGACACCGAGTTCTCCAGGATTCTGGAGCCATATCTCATATTCTGGTCTTTCTATTTTCATTGTATTGTTTTGCTAATTTGGCTGCAAAGGTACATTATTTTATGCAGACGGCAAAATAATTAACGAGTTTTTGCGTACTTATAATAAGTTAATATATAAATAAGGTATATAGAATGGAAATAAAACCGATAGCAAGATTTCGATCGCCATTCAGCAGCAAGTTTGGTATTCCCAAGCAGGCAGGACTGGTGGCTGAGTTGGAAGGACAGATAGTTTTTGAACCGGAATATCGAAATCCTGATTTCCTGAGGGGAATGGAGGGATTCGACTTCTTGTGGCTGATATGGGAGTTTTCGGCAAACAGGCACAAGGCGAATAGTCCGGTGGTTCGCCCTCCTGTTTTGGGCGGCAATGAAAAGGTGGGGGTATTCGCTACCCGCAGTCCGTTTCGTCCGAACAACATTGGCTTGTCTTCCGTGAGAATCTCCCGGATAGAGTGGGAGACCAGCAAGGGACCGGTGGTTCATGTGAAGGGAGCCGACCTGATGGATGGCACACCTATCTATGATATCAAGCCTTATGTGGTTTATGCCGATTGTCATCCTGATGCCCGCAGTGGATTCGTGGATGATAGAAAATGGGCGAAACTGGATGTAGAGATATCGGAAGAAATGAAGGAATATCTGAAAGGACAAGGATTGACGGATGCTAAGATTGAAATTTTGAAGGAGGTGCTGGCTCAGGATCCTCGCCCTCATTATCAAAAAGACCCTCATAAGGTATATGGAATGCCTTATGAGGGTATGGATATTCACTTTTCTGTGAGCGATCATACGCTTACTGTGGTGAAGTAATTACTATAATAGTCTTCGCTGGCTTACTTGTTGAAAGTGGCGAAGTGAACATTGTCGAGCTTGATTTTGCAAGTCGCGTCGATGTCCTGTGCCTGCTTGTCGTAGAAGATGTATGTATTCTTGATGGTTATATCGTGAATCATACCTTCTGCGCCGTGGGCTACGATGCCATTCTTGCAGCCACGGACATAAACATCGCTGATGTGGATGTCCTGGAAATTTGGCAGGTATTCCTGCTTTACTGGCTGGGTCTGCTGCTTGGCTCCCACGTGGTTGTCCCAATAGGTGGTTTCGAAGGTGATGGCATCACCTGTGATATCGGTCATGTAGATATGGTCGATATAGATATTCTCTGATGTTCCGCCTCGCTTTACGGCACTCTTGAATCGCAGACCGGCATCTGTGCCCTGGAAGGTGTTGTTGCGAACCAGGATATTCTTCATGCCGCCGCTGAATTCGCTGCCGATAACAAAACCGCCATGAGCGTGGTAAACGGTGTTGTCCTGGATGTTGATGTTCTCGCAAGGGCCAGCCTTGACTCCTGCTGCTCCTGCGCCACCCTTCATACAGATACCGTCATCACCGGCATCAACGATGTTGTTGACGATAAGCACGTCCTTGCAGCTGGAGATGTCGATAGCGTCGCCATTCTGTGCATTCCAAGGACATTTCACGGTGATGCCGTCGATGACAACATTCTTGCATCGGGTAGGGATGAGGTGGAAACGAGGACTGTTGAGCAGGGTTACACCCTGGACGAGTACGTTCTCGCAATCGGTGAATCGGATCATGTGGTTGCGTACCTTCTCCTGTGCATCGATATTGTCTACTACATTAGGTGTATGCTTCAGGTTGAGCGGATACCAGATGTCACCCTTTTCGTTCAGGGTTCCACCCATCTGCTTGAAGCGGTTCCATTCCACGTCGCTCACCTTGCTGCGCTTCACAGGGCGCCACCATTCACCATTGCCATCGATGGTTCCTTCTCCGGTAATGGAAATGTTCTTTCGCTTGCTGGCGTTGATGGCTGCAGTGGCGCGATCTTCCTTCTGTCCTGTCTTCTCGTCTATCTTGATCAGGTCGTTCTTATCTTCAGAGAATACGATGATGGCATTCTTCTCCAGATGAAGATCGATGTTATCTTTCAGAGAAATCAGACCGGTGAGATAGATGCCGGCAGGAACATTGAGGTGACCACCGCCCATCTTGCTGAGTTTGCTGATAGCCTTGTTGAAAGCCTGGGTGTTCAGAGTCTGTCCGTCGCCATTGCCACCGAAGTCGAGAATGCTGACCTGGTTGTTCGGGATGGTTGGCAGGGTAGGCTGCGGCATGGCCACAGGCAAATTCTGATAATACTTGCTGTAATCGTTGGCAAAAGCCGTAGTCACGGCGAAGAATGCCAATAGAGAAACTAAAATCTTCTTCATAAGCTTTTTAAGTTTAGTTTGTTTATTATAATACTATTTAGAGATTGTAACACCTATTACCTTGGTATATAAATACCAAAAAGGCGGCTCTAACCGAAGTTAGAAACCGCCTAAATGAAAGGAGGAGTGGTACCACCAGGAATCGAACCGGGGACACAAGGATTTTCAGTCCTTTGCTCTACCAACTGAGCTATGGCACCATTTTCTTTTGCGGTTGCAAAGGTACAATAAAATTTTAAATTGAGCAAGAGAAAACGAAATATTTTCTCTTGCTTAATGTATTTTAACTAAAAACAACCCCGAAATGGGGTGAATCAATCTTTCGAAGGATTCTTTGAAAGGCTTTGCTTGCGCTAAGCTAATCTTTCAAAGGATTCCATCCCTGTGCCTTGAGCTCGAATTCCTGGCCATCGCGGGTGATGAGGAACTTTCCTAGGCTTTCCTTGGTGATGTAACCAATCTGCTTCACTCCTTCCATCGCCTCGATTTTCTCGTGGTCGCCGATAGGAACCGTGAAGAGAAGTTCGTAATCTTCGCCGCCATTCATCGCACAGGTGGTGAGGTTCATGTTGAATTCCTCTGCCTGTACGGCTGTCTGGTAGTCGATAGGAATATTCTTCTCATATACACGGCAACCGCAATGGCTCTGCTCGCAGATGTGCATCAGTTCGCTGCTGAGGCCGTCGCTGATATCCATCATGGCTGTAGGGCGGATACCGGCTTCTCTCAGTTGTGCCATGATGTCGCCACGTGCTTCTGGCTGGAGCTGGCGCTGCAACAGATATTCCTTTCCGGCAAAGTCGGGCTGGAAGTTGCGCATCTCCTGCAAATCCTTGTTGAGGGCAGCCAGCTTCTGGCTATCGCCGCTAGCCTTAGCCTCAGCCATCTTCTTGCGGATGTCTTCCACCTGTCCGTAATACACAGCCTTTTCGCGCTCCAGGAGCTGCAGACCCATGTAGGCTCCACCCAGGTCGCCGGTTACACAGATGAGATCGGTTTCCTTGGCACCGCTGCGATACACGATGTCTTCCTTGGCGGCCTCACCGATGCAGGTGATGCTGATGGCAAGACCGGTGAGCGAAGAAGTGGTATCGCCACCTACGATGTCAACTCCCCATTTATCGCATGCCATACGCAATCCCTTGTAGAAATCGTCAAGGTCTTCCACCTTGAAACGCTTGCTCAAGGCAATGCTTACCACCATCTGGCGTGGAGTTCCGTTCATGGCGAAGATGTCGCTGATATTGACCATGGCACTCTTGTAACCCAAGTGCTGCATGTCGATATAGGTAAGGTCGAAGTGTACACCTTCCATGAGCATGTCGGTGGTCATGAGTACTTCCTTGTCTGGATAGTGCATCACCGCACAGTCGTCGCCCACACCATAGACGGTAGAGGCATTCTTATTTTCATATCCCTTGGTGAGATGGTCGATGAGACCGAATTCACCTAACTTAGCTATATCCAAGATAATTTATAATTTATAGTTTATAGTTTATAGTTGACAATTATGATCTGCGAATCATCTCTCGCATAATCTCCGTCATCTTTGGCTGGGCAGCATTGGCTGCAATCTGCACTTCCTCATGGCTTACCTCAACTGGTACGTCGAAGCCGCCGAGGTCGGTGATGATGCTGATACCGAATACCTTGATGCCGCAATGGCGAGCCACGATAACCTCTGGCACAGTGCTCATACCTACAGCGTCGCCACCGAGGATGCGATACATGCGATATTCGGCAGGAGTCTCGAAGGTAGGACCCTGTACACCTACATATACACCATGCTTGACATTGATACCCTTCTCCTTGGCAATCTCGTCGGCGAGATTGCGGAGCTGCTTGTCGTATGCCTCGTGCATGTCTGGGAAGCGAGGACCGGTAGGGAAGTTCTTGCCACGCAATGGATGCTCTGGGAAGAAATTGATGTGGTCGTCGATGACCATCAGGTCGCCAATCTCGAAATCCGGGTTCATACCGCCAGAAGCGTTGCTTACGAAGAGGGTCTCGATGCCCAGCTCATACATCACTCGCTCTGGGAAGGTAACCTCCTTCATGTTGTATCCCTCATAGAAATGGAAGCGGCCTTCCATTGCCATGATGTCCTTGCCACCCAACTTACCGAAAATCAGCTTGCCGGCATGACCTTCTACTGTGGAAACTGGGAAGTTTGGTATCTCGCTATATGGAAACTCGTAACTATCAGTTATTTCTGAAGCTAATTGTCCTAGGCCTGTTCCCAGAATGATGGCAGTCTTCGGACTTGTGGTCATCCTTTCTTTTAGCCAGGATGCTGTTTCTTGAATTTTTTCGTACATAGCTAATAATTTTTTCGTTAAAGTTATTTTGTTGGTCAAGCATGAAACTTACCTTGATAGGCAGTTCGTACATGCTCTTTTTCACACTCTCGTAGAGTCCTTCGGAGTCTCTCAGTCTCACGGCATCCTTTTCCGTAGTGATGATGATGCGAGGTTGAGGCATTGCCTCGAAGGTTTCGTTGATGCGATCAATGTCCTTGCTCTTGAAGTGATGGTGGTCGCCGAAGGAGAGTGACTGCATATCCTTGACCATCGGCTTGAGGTCGTGCTCCATCTGCTTAGGCGATGCAATGCCCGTCAGGAGAAGTACATGATAATCTTTCAATCCTGCCAGATTTGGGTCGAAGATTTCTTCCTCTTCCGTAGTCTCGATTTTCTGGGTAGGCAGCAGCTCTCCCGTAAAAACTCCCTTAGGTGTATCGTAGTCGATGCACGTGAAGTAGAGTTTCTGGAAAGGGTAGAGGTTCATCGCCTTGGTGAGCACACGGAATTCCATCGGCTTCAGATCCTTTGGACATTTCGTGATGATGACGATGTCGGCCCGGTTCTTTCCGCTCAGAGGTTCGCGCAGTCTTCCTGCCGGAAGCATCTTGTCGTAGATGATGAGTCGGTGGTAATCTACCAGCAGGATGTTGATGCCCGGTTTTACGTAGCGATGCTGGAAAGCATCATCGAGCAATACCACATCCACGTCTTTGGTAGCTTCATCACATTGCAGGTTGTTGATACCTCTTACTCTTTTTGCATCTACTGCCACATAGATGTCGGGGAATTTCTTGTGCATCTGGAATGGCTCGTCGCCAATCTCCGGCATTTCCGTATTTTCGTCGGCAAGTACATAGCCGTGGCTCTTGCGTTTGTAGCCACGAGAAAGCACGGCAATTTTTCCCTTGTCGTGTAATAATCTGATGAGATACTCCACATGCGGAGTCTTTCCTGATCCGCCCACGGTGATATTGCCCACCGAGATGACGGGGATAGAGAAAGCCCGGCTTTTCTTCAATCCGATATCGAAGAGCCAGTTGCGGAATCTCACGATGCCACCATATATCCAACTGAGTGGTAGCAGCCAATCGTTGATCTTGATAAGATCGCCTTCTGTTCTCATTTCACTCTCTCCTTTATTTCTTATACCTTATTATATATATACACACTTATTGGATGTTTAGTACGAATGGCATGGCTGCCTGTACTGGTTCCTTTTCCTTCATGTTGCGAATCAGCATGAATGGTTTGTAGAGGTCGCCCAATGTAAGGCGTAACTGCTCGTCGAGATAGTTGCCGCTATTGTCTGATACTTCTTTCAGCAAAAGGGTGGTCCAATCTTCAGGTAAAGGATATTCCATCATGCCATAGTCTGATACCTTGGCTAGTTGGGCTGCCTTGGCTACGGCGTCGTTTAAGCTGCCGAAGCCATCAATCAGCTTGATGTTCTTGGCATCTGTTCCCAGCCAGACGCGTCCCTGCGCAATCTTCTCCACTTCGTCCACCTTCATCTTTCTGCCATCAGCCACACGCTGGCGGAAGAGGGCATAGCCACGGTTTACGTAGGCTTGCAGGTTGGCAAGTTCGTCGGCACTCCAAGGACGGGAATATCCGGCTCCTGTATAGCCGCTGTTGCGGTTGGTCTTTACTTCATCATACTTGAAGCCCAACTTCTTGGTCATCAGTTCGCTGAAGTCTGGCAGGGCACCAAAGATACCGATGCTTCCCGTCAGGGTGGTAGGCTGTGCCATGATGTAGCTGGCTCCCATGCTCATATAGTAAGCACCTGATGCAGCCATGCCTCCCATGGAAACAACAACCGGTTTTTTCTTGTTGAGCTGACTTACGGCACGCCAGATCTGTTCGGAAGCATAAGCGTCTCCACCACCCGAATTGATGCGGAGAACCACAGCCTTCACGCTCTTGTCATTACCCAAATCCTCCAGGTCCTTGATGACATCGGTGCTCACAATCTGCTGCTCGTTGCCGTAGATGCTAGGAATTGCTGTGCTTACGATGCTTCCCTGGCAGTAATAAACGGCAACCTGGTCGCCCATCAGACTGCTGTCGTCGATAGTTGCGTTCACATCATTCATGGATGCCTGGCTAATCTTCTCGTCTTCTTTCAGTCCGAGCTGTTTCTTCACCACATTTTTAATCTCGTCATAATAGCAGAATCCATCCACCATCTTGCGTGATTTCAGCTGTTTGGTATCACCGAACACCATCAGTCCGTCGGCATAGTGATTCAGGGAATCCTTGCTGATGCCACGGCTCTGGCTTACATCGGCGAGTACTTTCTTCCAGAGTCCGCTGATGTATCGGGTTACCTGCTCACGGTTGGCGTCGCTCATCTTATCCTCGGTATATGTTTCTGTGAAGCTCTTGTATTTGCCCACCTTTACCACGGTGAAGTGAACGCCAAACTTGGCTGCCACATCTTTTATATACTGTGACTGTGAAGCGATGCCATGCCAGTCGATATGTCCCTCTGGGTTTACATACACCTTGCTGGCGATGGAAGCGAGGTAGTAGGCACCCTGTGAGTAGCTGTCTCCATAGGCGATGATCCACTTGCCGCTTTTCTTGAAGTCGGCCAATGCTTCACGTATCTCCTGTAGGGTGGCGTAATCAGTGGCAAGATCACCTGTTTCCAGGTAGATGCCCTTTATCTTATCTTCGTTCTTAGCCTTTTTGATGGCTGAGAGAATATTGTTCATACCCAGGTTGTTGAACTTGTCGTCGCCTGTAAGTTGTCCCAACCAGTTGTCTTCTGCTCTATCGTCGATTTGACCTTGCAGTTTCAGTACCATCACAGAGTTGTCAGCCAATGAAGGCTTGCTACTGCCATTGAGCACCATGCCCATCAGACAGATGAATCCTAGGATCATCATGATGATTCCTGAGGCGAAAATACCAATGATGGTAGCTGCTACATTTTTGAAAAACTGCTTCATAATTCTAATAGTTTTGTATTTTTCTGCAAATTTAGTAAAAAAGAAGCAAACTGCAAAGGGTTTTGAACAAAATAACCGAAAATTGGCGAAAATATAACATTGTATTAACGAAAAAATGCGTAACTTTGCACTCGTAACTTAAAAATTAAATACGTAATGAAAAGATTTTTAGCTTTGTCTTTGGTGGCTTGTGCCTCCTTGACGATGTTTGCGCAATCAACAGCGCGCAAGTTCGTACTTAAGAATAGTGCGGATGGTAAGAGTGAACTCACCTGCTATCTGCCACAGAACCCTAGCGGTCGTGCTGTGGTAGACTGTCCTGGAGGCGGATATTCTCATCTGGCCATGGATCATGAGGGACATCAGTGGGCTGAGTATTTCAACAAGCAGGGCATCGCCTACTTCGTTCTGAGGTATCGCATGCCGAAGGGCGACCGCAATATCCCGCTCGGTGATGCTTATCAGGCGATGCGTACCGTGAGAGACAGTGCTGCCGTATGGCATATTAATAAGGAGGATGTGGGTATCATGGGCTTCTCGGCTGGCGGCCATCTGGCTTCTTCGGTAAGTACCCATGCTGAATATGATGTACGTCCTAACTTCTCCATCCTCTTCTATCCTGTGATTTCGATGGATGAGCGCATCACCCATAAGGGTTCCTGCGTCAACTTCCTGGGTGAGGAACGCAAGACCAATCCTCAGCTGGTGAAGGAATGGTCTAACGACAAGGCTGTCCGTCGCCATCTCACTCCTCGTGCCATCATCCTGATGTCGAGTGATGATGAGGTGGTTCCACCGGTAACCAATGGTGTGGCTTATTATTCTGCGATGAGAAACGAGGGCAACGAGTGTACCATGCATGTTTATCCAACCTGCGGTCATGGCTGGGGCTTCCGTGATGCTGCCCATGGATTTCCTTATCATGAGCAGATGCTGAACGACCTTACCTGTTGGCTCAACGGTTTCAAGGCTCCAAAGGAGGATGCCATCCGTGTGGCTTGCATTGGTAATTCCATCACTGATGGCTTTGGCATAGGAATGGCTCCGGCTAAAGGATATCCTGCTCAGTTGCAGAAGAAGTTGGGTGATAACTATGAGGTGAAGAACTTTGGTGTTTCTGCCCGTACAATGATGAACAAGGGCGATCTGCCTTATATGAACGAGTTGGCTTGGAGAGATGCCAAGGCTTTCAACCCTAACGTAGTTGTCGTCAAGTTGGGAACCAACGATACCAAGACCCATAACTGGGCGAAGGGGGCAGAGGAATATAAGCAGAGTATGCAGGCGATGATTGATACCTTGAAGGCGTTGCCAAGCAAGCCTAAGATTTATCTCTGTTCTCCGATTCCTGCCTTGAAGGATTCCTGGACCATCAATGACAGTGTCATCGTAAATGGAGAAATGCCTATCATCCAGAAGCTTGCCAAGAAGAATAAGTGCAGTTTCGTGGATTTGCATACCGCTTTCACTTTTGCAGACATGATGCAGCGTGATGGCATTCATCCTACAGCCAAGGGTGCCGGTAAGATTGCAGAAATCGTATACACGGCTTTGACTACTCCAGAGAAGGAATTGAAGGCTGCAGCTAAGGCTGCTGCCAAGAAGTCTGCCAAGAAAAAGAGCGCTAAGAAAAAGTAATCTTGACAAGGTTGTCAGTATAAACACGTGCCAAAGTGTCAGTCTTGATGCTTTGGCACGTTTTTCGTATAGGGCGTGGGTGTTGAGAGTGCATGCCACCATTGGCTACGCTAGAGACAAAAGATAAGAATAATAACATTTTAAAAATATAGAATCATGAACATTAAACCATTAGCAGACAGAGTGCTGGTACTTCCTGCACCAGCTGAAGAAAAAGTAGGTGGAATCATTATCCCTGATACAGCCAAGGAGAAGCCACAGCGCGGTAAGGTAGTTGCTACCGGCAAGGGTACCAAGGATGAGGAGATGATTCTCAAGGAAGGTGATACTGTTCTCTACGGTAAGTATGCTGGTACTGAACTTGAGTTTGATGGTACTAAGTATATGATGATGCGTCAGAGCGACGTACTCGCTGTAGTGGAGGAGTAATTGATAATTAATAGTTAAAGTTAATAGTTAATAGATAAGAAAATGGCTAAGGATATTAAATATAATATGGATGCCCGCGACCTCTTGAAGAAGGGTGTTGATCAGTTGGCAAATGCAGTAAAGGTAACTCTCGGCCCTAAGGGCCGCAACGTGGTAATCGAAAAGAAGTTTGGTGCTCCTCAGATTACTAAGGATGGTGTTACCGTGGCTAAGGAAGTGGAGTTGGAGAATAAGTTTGAGAATACCGGTGCTCAGCTCGTTAAGAGTGTTGCCAGCAAGACTGGTGATGATGCCGGTGATGGTACAACAACTGCTACTATCCTGACTCAGGCTATCGTAACAGAGGGCTTGAAGAACGTAACTGCAGGTGCTAACCCAATGGACTTGAAGCGTGGTATCGACAAGGCTGTGGCTGCTGTCGTTGCTTTCATCAAGGATCATGCTGAGCAGGTAGACGACAACTATGATAAGATTGAGCAGGTAGCTACTGTTTCTGCCAACAACGATGCAGAGATTGGTAAGCTCTTGGCTGACGCTATGCGCAAGGTTTCTAAGGATGGTGTCATCACTATCGAGGAGAGCAAGAGCCGTGATACCAACATCGGTGTTGTTGAGGGTATGCAGTTTGACCGTGGTTACTTGAGCGGTTACTTCATGACAGACGCAGACAAGATGGAGTGTGTAATGGATAATCCATACATTCTTCTTTATGATAAGAAGATTTCTAACCTGAAGGAGTTCTTGCCAATCCTGCAGCCTGCTGCAGAGAGCGGTCGTCCATTGTTGGTTATTGCTGAGGACGTAGATTCTGAGGCTTTGACTACATTGGTAGTTAACCGTTTGCGTGGCGGTTTGAAGATTTGTGCTGTGAAGGCTCCTGGCTTCGGCGACCGTCGCAAGGCTATGTTGGAGGATATCGCAGTATTGACAGGCGGTGTAGTTATCTCTGAAGAGAAGGGCTTGAAGTTGGAGCAGGCTACTTTGGATATGCTGGGTTCAGCAGACAAGGTAACTGTTAACAAGGACAATACTACTATCGTTAACGGTCATGGCGAGAAGGCTAACATCCAGGATCGCGTAGCTCAGATTAAGAACGAGATTGAGAATACCAAGTCTTCATACGATAAGGAGAAGCTTCAGGAGCGTTTGGCTAAGCTTGCCGGTGGTGTAGCTGTCCTCTATGTAGGTGCCAACTCTGAGGTTGAGATGAAGGAGAAGAAGGATCGTGTTGACGATGCACTCTGCGCTACCCGTGCAGCTATCGAGGAAGGTATCGTAGCTGGTGGTGGTACCACTTATATCCGTGCTCTTGAGGCATTGAAGGATATGAAGGGTGACAATGCTGATGAGACAACAGGTATCCGCATTGTAGAGCGTGCCATCGAGGAACCTCTGCGCCAGATTGTAGCCAATGCCGGTGGCGAGGGATCTGTAGTTGTTAATAAGGTACGCGAGGGCGAGGGTGACTTCGGTTACAATGCCCGTAAGGATATCTATGAGGATATGCGTCAGGCAGGTATCGTAGACCCAGCCAAGGTAGAGCGTGTAGCTTTGGAGAACGCAGCTTCTATCGCAGGTCTGTTCCTGACTACAGAGTGCGTATTGGTTGACAAACCAGAGCCAACTCCTGCAGCACCAGCTGCTGCTCCAGGTATGGGCGGCATGATGTAATCGTGCAGAATATAGAAGGTAATTCTACAGATTCGTGCAAACAAAGCATACTCTAAAGGTGCCGGTTTGCAAAGTGAAAATAACAAATAGGGGTGATTCTCAGTGAATTATCCCTATTTTTGTGTTTAATTTGTTTATAAGCTGCAAAAAAAAGCAAAATTGTTTGGAGGTATTGGGCTTTTTTTGTATCTTTGCAATCGAAATAGAAATAGTACTGATAAAAGCGACCGCAAGGTCGATAAAGATATTTTTTTTGATTTGTTTTAGTAGATTAGTTTTTAAGTAGTTTGTTTTTGAAAATCGGTTGTCGTGAGACATCCGATTTTTTTGTGTTTATAGGCATCCTGCGTTAAAGGGAGTTAAGGATTTGCGAATACATCGTTTTCCTGCTAAAATAAATTCTCTTTCTTTCCACTAAATCAGAATTTTATTGTATCTTTGCACCACAATAGCAATTTTATAGCATGAATAATATTGATTGGAAAAAAGCTTTGGTCTTTCTGATAGTTATTGGAGGACTGATTTATATAACAAAGGCTGAGTTGGGAATGACTAATACAAACTCATTCTTAACTACGCTAGGTGTGCTGTTGATTCTATTTATCGGTGACAACTTTGCACAGAAAATAGATGATGACAGAAAACGTCGTAAATTGAATAAGGATGGAAAAGCTGATTAATCTTTATAAACAATGGACTGGTGAGGAACCTATCGAAGTCATCAGATTGGCAGGACAGGGCAGCAACCGCCAGTATTTCCGCATCATCAAGCAGGATGGTGATACCGTGATAGGTGTCATCGGAACGAGCCGTGATGAGGATCATGCGTTCATTTATCTGGCTAATCATTTCAATCTTCGTCAGTTGCCGGTGCCTAAGGTGTTGGCGGTGAGTGAGGATCAGCTCTGCTATATCCAGACCGATCTGGGCGGTACATCCCTCTTTGATGCCATCAAAGGTGGACGGGAAGCTGGTGGCAGGTATAACCAGAAGGAGAAGGAACTCCTGAAGAAAACCATTCGTGAGTTGCCTAACATCCAATTGCGTGGCGCTCGTGGCCTGGAGTGGGAAAACTGTTATCCGCAGCCGGAGTTCGATGTGGATAGTGTACTCTTCGATCTCAACTACTTCAAGTATTGTTTTCTGAAGCCTACCGATCTGGATTTCCACGAACTGAAACTGGAGGCAAACTTCCGTCTGTTTGCCAAGGACCTGACATCCGAAAAGATGGACTGCTTCCTCTATCGCGACTTCCAGGCACGCAATGTGATGCTTGATGCTGATGGCAATCCGTTCTTCATCGATTTCCAGGGAGGCAGAAAGGGACCGTTCTACTACGACCTGGCTTCTTTCCTCTGGCAGGCTTCGGCAAAGTATCCGTTCAAGTTGCGCCGTGAGCTGGTTTGGGAGTACTATCAGTCTTTGAAAAACTATACAGAGGTGCCATCCATCCGCCATTTCGTGAATCGTTTGAGCCTGTTTGTGCTCTTCCGTACCCTGCAGGTGTTGGGTGCCTACGGATTCCGTGGCTATTTTGAACGCAAGAAGCATTTCCTGGAAAGTATTCCGGCTGCCATTCAGAACCTGCGCGATTTGCTGAAGATGGGCGAGAAGGTGTTCCCATATCCTTATATGATGGATATGCTGCGCCGACTCACCGAGTTACCGCAGTTCAAGCGTATCGAGAGCGTGGCCGTCACCCGTGCCGATGGTTATAAGATTACGGATAACAACATCTACCGGGCTCATCCGCAGGATGGTCCTGCCACTTATTCCAAGTATGACGGCAAGGGCCCGCTGGTGGTCCGCGTGTTCAGTTTCTCTTTCAAGAAGGGAATTCCTGAGGATCCATCAGGAAATGGAGGCGGTTATGTGTTTGATTGCAGAAGCACTCACAATCCTGGAAGATATGAGCCTTATAAGAAGTTGACCGGTTTGGATGAACCTGTCATCCGATTCCTGGAGGATGATGGAGAGATACTGCAGTTCCTGGAACATGTCTATGCGTTGGCTGATCATCACGTAAACCGATATATCCAGCGCGGATTCACCTCGCTGATGTTCTGTTTCGGTTGCACCGGCGGTCAGCATCGCAGTGTCTATTCAGCCCAGCATCTGGCAGAGCACATTCACGAAAAGTTTGGCGTGGAGGTGCGAATTTGCCATCGTGAGCAAGAGATTGAGCAGGTTTTGCCTGCAAAACAGTAATATTTAGCGTGCAAATTTGGCTATCTCGCAAAAAGTTAGTAAATTTGCACGCACATTTTAAAATAGCTATTTAGCAATGATGCAAGCAATGATATTCGCAGCAGGTTTGGGCACTCGCCTTAAGCCACTTACCGACCGCATTCCGAAGGCTTTGGTAAGTGTCGGAGGAGAACCTTTGCTCAAACGTGTCATCTTTCAGTTGAAGGATGCAGGTTTCACTCGCATTGTAGTGAACGTGCATCATTTCTCCCAGCAAATCATCGATTATCTTCGAGAGAATGATAACTTCGGCATGGACATCCGCATCAGCGACGAAAGCGACAAGCTTCTCGAAACGGGTGGAGGAATCAGGAAGGCATGGCCGCTCTTTGAATCTTCGGAGCCTATCCTCATCCACAATGTTGATATATTAAGTAATGTGGACCTGAAGAAGTTCTACCAGATGGAGAGCCAGGATATGATAGCTGCCCGACTGATGGTTAGTGAGCGCAAGACCAAGCGTTATCTCCTCTTCGATGACAGTATGCGACTGGTGGGATGGACGAATATTGAGACGGGCGAGGTGAAGAGTCCTTATCCGAACCTCAATCCCAAAGATTATAAGATGTATGCTTTCTCGGGTATTCACATGGTAGCCCCATCGCTCTTCCCGCTGATGGAGGAGGAACCGGATAAGTTCCCTATCATGGATTTCTATCTGAAGCATTGCGACAAGGTGCGCATAGAGGGATACGTAAAGAACGACCTCAAGCTGATGGATGTGGGAAAGCAGGAGACGCTGAAAGAGGCGGAAGCATTCCTGAAAGAATTATAAATTGTAAATTATAAATTATAAATTAGACAATATGCAACAGAAGATTATTATTTTGGATTTCGGTTCACAGACCACACAGCTGATTGGCCGTCGTGTTCGTGAGCTTG
>CAKQCH010000057.1:0-15862 GCA_934216735.1 uncultured Prevotella sp. | reverse complement strand
AAAAGCCATGATGGCTCAGTTGGTAGAGCAACGCATTCGTAATGCGTGGGTCGCGGGTTCGAGTCCCGCTCGTGGCTCCTTATATCTATTAGGTTTATAAATATAGCACTACAAAACGCTTATTGCGAGATTAGCACATCGGTAGTGCACGGGCTTCCCAAGCCTGTGAGGCGGGTTCGACTCCCGTATCTCGCTCTCCTATTCTTTCATCCCCCTTTTCATTATTCGCTCCCTCATTTTCATCATCATCCATTTTTCATCATTCACCCTCTCTATTTCATCATGCTCTCTTTTTTGCTTTCCCAGCGTAAACCTTTACGCACGAATTTTGCTGTTTTGAGGTACAATCTACCGATATTTTTTATACCTTTGCATCAGATTTCAGAAAGATATGAAAATCTGATCTCTATACAACATTTATTAACGAAAAAGAAATAGATGTATAATTTAAAAGTATACTAATTTAAAAACAAATAACAGACAAAATAATAAATCATGAAAGAGCTTAAAGCATTGAACAAGCGCACTGCTCCTAAGAGCGTAGCGCCAGAGAAAATCATCCAGTTTGGCGAGGGTAACTTCTTGCGTGCATTCGTTGACTGGATTGTATGGAACATGAACAAGAAGACCGACTTCAACGGTTCTGTCGTTGTAGTTCAGCCATTGGCTGGCGGTATGGTTGACTGGCTGAACGGTCAGGACTGCCTCTATCACGTAAACCTTCAGGGTAAGGAGAACGGTCAGGCAATCAATACATTGGAGCGTATCGACGTAATCAGCCGTGCACTGAACCCATATTCTCAGAACCAGGCTTTCATGGCTTTGGCTGAGCAGCCAGAGATGCGTTTCATCATCTCTAACACAACTGAGGCAGGTATTGCATTCGATGACTCTTGCAAGTTCACAGATGCTCCTGCAGCTTCTTACCCAGGTAAGTTGGTTCAGTTGCTGTTCCACCGCTACAAGTTCTTCGAGGGCGACCCAACTAAGGGTATGATTCTGATGCCATGTGAGCTGATTTTCCTGAACGGCCACCACCTGAAGGAGTGCATCTACCAGTATATCGAGCTTTGGAAGGAAGACATGGGTGCTGACTACGAGGGCTTCAAGGAGTGGTTCACCAACCACTGCTATGTTTGCGCTACACTCGTAGACCGTATCGTTCCTGGCTTCCCACGCGACACCATCAAGGAAATCCAGCAGAAGGTTTGCTACAAGGACAACCTCGTAGTAAAGGCTGAGAGCTTCCACCTCTGGGTAATCGAGAAGGCTGAGAACATGACTGTAGAGCAGATGCAGGAGGAGTTCCCTGCTCACAAGGCTGGTCTTCACGTTCTCATCACAGACAACGAGAAGCCATACCACGAGCGTAAGGTTACTTTGCTGAATGGCCCTCACACTGTATTGAGCCCTGTTACATACCTCAGCGGCGTAAACATCGTTCGCGATGCTTGCGAGCACCCAGTATTGGGCAAGTACATCCACAAGGTACAGTTCGAGGAGTTGATGCAGACATTGAATCTCCCTATGGACGAGCTTCAGAAGTTCGCTTCTGACGTATTGGAGCGTTTCGAGAACCCATTCGTTGATCACCAGGTAACCAGCATCATGCTGAACTCTTTCCCTAAGTTCGAGACTCGCGACCTCCCAGGCGTGAAGATCTACTTGGAGCGTAAGGGTGAGTTGCCACAGGGATTGGTATTCGGTCTTGCTGCCATCATCACTTACTATAAGGGTGGTGTTCGTGAGGACGGTGCTCCTATCCAGCCAAACGATGACCAGAAGATTATGGACAAGCTGACAGAGCTTTGGGCTACTGGCGACACCCAGAAGGTAGCAGAGGGCGTACTCGGCTTCGACTACATCTGGCATGAGAATCTGAACGAGACTGTTCCTGGCTTGACAGAGTTGGTTAAGAAGGATCTCGACCTCATCCAGGAGAAGGGAATGCTGGAGGCTGTGAAGACCATCCTCTAATTGACGTAGAATAAGTAATTAAGGTAAAAGGATAGTAAAAAAGAGTCCGGTAAGTTCAAGCATGGCTTGATTCTTACCGGACTTATTTTTTATCAGAATGTTATTATCTGAGCTTTTTATCAGAGCTTTTTATCAGAGTATTTTCATCATGAAATGTAAAGCCAATAAATGGCCAGGAGCACCAAAACCATAATGGAGCCTACCACCATCTTGATCATGCAGGTGGCAACCTTCTTCAAGACAACGATTCCAATTACCAGAGCCGCCAATGCAAAAACATAATAAAGGAAATTATCCATTGCGCCCCTCCTTTCTGAATGGCTTGCGATTTGCATTAAAAGGCTTCTTTCCTCTTTCACCGAATGGCTTGCTATCTTCCTTCATCGCTCTGACGAACTCGTTAGGAATCGGAGTCTCGAACTCCATCGGCTGATGGGTTACCGGATGGTAGAAGCAGAGCACATAAGCATGCAGGCAAAGACGACCGCATGGATCATCGCCATTACCATACTTAATGTCACCACAAACCGGGTGTCCCATATCAGCAGTATGCACACGAATCTGGTTCTTTCTACCCGTCTCCAGCTTATATTCCACCAGAGAATGCTCGGTGGTGCGCTGCAGGGTATGGAAATGGGTAACGGCGTACTTGCCGCCATTGTCCGTATCGCTGGCATAAGTGATATAAGCCTTGTTATCCTTCAGCCAGTTGGCTACGGTTCCCTCATCTTCCTCCATCTCTCCGGAAACCAGGGCCACATATCGGCGGTCGTAAACGTTATGATGCCAGTCATCCTCCAGGGCAAGCTCGGTCTGCTTATCCTTGGCGTAGATCATCAGACCCGAGGTGTCGCGGTCGAGTCGGTGAACCACGTGAGCCTGACAGTTCTGGCGGGTCTTGTGGAAGTAATCATCCAATACGGTCTTCACGTTGAGCGTAGAATGACCGGCAGCCATGCTGAGGATACCCACGTTCTTCTCAACTACGATGATGTAGCGGTCTTCGTAAACAATCTTGATGTATCTGCTCTTGAAGACCTCCTGGTTCTTCTTGGTCTTGCTTACGCTCACCTTCATGCCCGGTTTCAGGGCGTAGTCAAACTGGGTGATGGTCTTTCCATCCACCTTGATTCCCCTACCCTGCAAGGTTTGCTTCACCTTGGTCTTGCTAGGACCCTTCACGTTCTCCATCAGCCACTCCAACAGCTGTGCTGGTTTCTCCACCTTGTAGTGGTCGTATTCGTTGGGGTTGCCATAGCCGTAAGCATTGTTGCTGTGCCTACTGAAATTACCTTTATTATTCTGTTGTTTCATTTCTTATTTTGTTGCTATCTTGTGTCTTGATTAGCCCCTCTTGGTGCCAATTCAGCCTACAAAAGTAAGACTTTTCTGCAAAATAACAAAGAAGAGCCCCTTTTTTAACTAAAAATTAGTAACTTTTGCCAATAAAGCATTGTGTTTCAAATATTTTTTTGTAATTTTGCAGCAAAATAACAGAAATTGCAATGACGCAAAGAGAAGATAAAGAAAGAAACAAAACTGCCCGAGAATGTCTCGGAAAGTTTTTCTACGACCTTGCCAAAACATGTTTCTTGGTCATGGTTGCAGGTAATGCTGTCACGATATACTCTGATGGCGAATTAAAAATCTTCAATATTACCAGTATAATTATTGGTTTATTCCTTACTTGGCTTTTTGCATATATTGCTAATAAGGTATTAATAAAAAAATAAAATTATGGGAGAAGGTTTAACAATTATATTTTCCATTATATTGGTACCTGCACTGGGGTTTGCCATTTGGCTTCGTACTCCGCAGGGTGAGCGTTTCTTGAAAAGTCTAGACTAACAACTCGATTCTTTCAAGGCATTAATAGTAGTAAAAAACAAAAATAAAAGTACAGAATAATAAAAAGGAATGATTACAGTACAAAATCTTGCAATTCAATTCGGTAAGCGAGTGCTTTACAAAGATGTAAACCTCAAGTTCACTCATGGTAATATTTACGGTGTAATCGGTGCCAATGGTGCCGGTAAGTCTACCCTGCTCCGTGCCATCAGCGGCGACCTGGAGCCAAACAAGGGAACTGTGGAGATGGGACCAGGCGAGCGCCTTTCCGTTTTGGAGCAGGACCACTTTAAGTATGACGAGTTCCGCGTGATGGACACCGTATTGATGGGCCATCAGCCATTGTGGGAAAACATGAAGGAGCGCGAGCGCCTCTACGCTAAGCCAGAAATGACAGAGGAAGATGGTAACCTGGCTGCTGAGCTGGAGCTCAAGTTCGCTGAGATGAACGGTTGGGAGGCTGAAAGCAACGCTGCACAGCTGCTCCAGAACCTTGGTGTAAAGGAGGAACTCCACGATAAGCTCGTAGGTGAACTTTCTAACACAGAGAAGGTGCGCGTGATGCTGGCGAAGGCTCTCTTCGGTAACCCAGACAACCTCCTCCTCGATGAGCCTACCAATGACCTCGACCTCGATACCGTAGAGTGGCTGGAGGAATACCTCAGCAACATCGAGCAGACTGTTCTCGTGGTTTCTCACGACCGTCACTTCCTCGATGCTGTCAGCACACAGACCGTGGATATCGACTTCGGTAAGGTAACCATGTTTGCCGGTAACTACTCTTTCTGGTACGAGAGTTCTCAGTTGGCTCTCCGCCAGGCTCAGAACCAGAAGATGAAGGCCGAGGAGAAGAAGAAGCAGTTGGAGGAGTTCATCCGCCGATTCTCTGCCAATGTGGCTAAGAGTAAGCAGACCACATCCCGCAAGAAGATGTTGGAGAAGCTGAATGTTGAGGAAATCCGCCCATCTAGCCGCAAGTACCCAGGCATCATCTTCCAGATGGACCGTGAACCAGGCAACCAGATTCTGGAGGTTGAGGGCTTGAAGGCTTGCGATGAGGACGGAACAGTGCTCTTCGACAATGTAAACTTCAACATCGAGAAGGGCGAGAAGGTGGTATTCCTCTCTCATAACCCTAAAGCGATGACTGCGCTCTTCGAGATCATCAACGGCAACCGCAAGGCTGACGCAGGTGAATACAAGTGGGGTGTAACCATCACCACTGCCTATCTCCCACTCGACAACACCGAGTTCTTCCAGAGCGACATGAACCTGGTAGATTGGCTGAGCCAGTATGGTCCAGGCAACGAGGTAGCGATGAAGGGCTACCTGGGAAGAATGCTCTTCAGCGGCGAGGAAGTGTTGAAGAAGGTGAACGTGCTCTCTGGAGGTGAGAAGATGAGATGTATGATTGCCCGCATGCAGTTGCAGAACGCCAACTGTCTGATTCTCGATACTCCTACCAACCACCTGGACTTGGAGAGTATCCAGGCATTCAACAACAACCTGGTAGCTTTCAGAGGCAACATCCTCTTCGCCAGCCATGACCACGAGTTCATCAACACCGTGGCAAACCGCATCATCGAGCTCACTCCATCTGGAACCATCGACAAGCTCATGTCTTACGACGAGTATATCTACGATGAGGCCATCAAGGAGCAGAAGGCTAAGATGTATGGTGTGCAGCAGTAACCAGAATACACATATTTATATATAGAGAGAGTGCCAATCTGATGCGAATCGGATTGGCACACTCTTTGTTAAACACCTAATAAAAAATAATCATGTTTAAAAAATTTAAGACTATGTCACAAGAAAAGAATATAAAAGTTGAAGACGGTAACGCTCAGGAGCAGGTTCTTAACGAGAACGCTGAGCAGAACGCTACTCAAAACGAGAATAATGCCGAGGCAAATGCCGAAGAGAAGGAAGCTGGAACTGACAATGAGTCGGCTAAGGCTGACAACAAGGCAGAGAACGCTGACAACAAGGCAGAGAACGCCGAAGTCGACCCATTGACCAAGGCACAGCAGGAAGTGGAAGAACTTAAGAAGACCCTGCTCTACAAGACTGCAGAGTTCGAGAACTACCGCAAGCGCACCATGAAGGAGAAGGCAGACCTTATCCTCAACGGCGGCGAGAAGACCATTTCTGCCATCCTCCCTATCCTCGACGACTTTGAGCGCGCACTTGCCGACAAGAGCGAGGATCCTAAGGCTATCAAGGAAGGCGTGCAGATGATTTTCAACAAGTTCGTAAAGACACTTGAGGGTCTTGGCGTGAAGAAGATTGAAACTGCCGACAAGGATTTCGATGTGGATTTCCACGAGGCCATCGCCATGGTACCAGGAATGGGCGACGACAAGAAGGGCAAGGTAATAGACTGCGTACAGACTGGTTACACCCTCAACGATAAAGTGATTCGTCACGCCAAGGTTGCCGTAGGTCAGTAATCTGACGCCAATCATCTTTGTGATTTGATTGGCTTCAGTTTATCCATCATCAAGGAGGAGAATATCATTCAAGAAACATCATTATTAGAATAAAGAATTAGCAATGGCTAAGAGAGACTATTATGAGGTGCTTGGCGTAGATAAGCAGGCATCAGAAGACGAAATCAAGAAGGCTTACCGCAAGATAGCCATCAAGTATCACCCTGACCGCAACCCTGGCGACAAGGAGGCGGAAGAAAAGTTCAAGGAAGCTGCCGAGGCTTACGAGGTTCTGCACGACCCTCAGAAGCGTCAGCAGTACGACCAGTTTGGATTCAACGGTCCTCAGGGCGGATTCGGCGGCGGATTCGGTGGTGGAGCCAGCATGGACATGAATGACATCTTCTCTATGTTTGGCGACATCTTCGGCGGACACGGGGGATTCGGCGGATTCGGCGGTGGCTTTGGAGGCGGTGGCGCTCAGCCACAGCAGTATCAGGGAAGAGACCTGCGCGTTCAGGCTAAGCTCACCCTGCAGGAAGCCTTCACAGGATGCACCAAGAAGTTTAAGATTCGCAAGGACGTGACCTGTACGGCTTGTCACGGTTCGGGCTGCGAGGCTGGTTCTCAGCCAGAAACTTGTCCTACCTGTCACGGCACGGGTTACACCGTACGCACGGTTCGCTCTATGTTCGGAACCATGCAGACCCAGGCTGCCTGCCCTACTTGCGGCGGCGAAGGCCATGTAATCAAGAACAAGTGTAAGGCTTGCGGCGGCGAGGGTATCGTTGCCGGCGAGGAAGTGGTAGAGGTAAACATCCCGGCAGGTGTTGACGACGGAATGGTTGTCACGGTTCCTGGCAAGGGTGGTGCCGGCAAGCACAATGGCGTGAACGGCGACCTGCAGGTGATTGTACGCGTGGAAAAGAGCGAGCAGTTTGAACGCCAGGACAAGGATCTCTATTACAATCTCGTGCTCGACTTCTCGACAGCCGTTCTTGGCGGCGAGATAGAGATTCCGACACTCGAAGGCAAGACCACCATCAAAATAGAACCGGGAACTCAGCCAGGCAAGCAGCTTCGTCTTCGCGGCAAGGGAATGCCGGCCATCAAGGGATATGGTTACGGAAGAGGCGACATCATCGTCAACATCACCGTCTACATTCCTAAGACTCTGAACAAGGAGGAGAAGGAACTGGTGAAGAAGTTCAAGGAATGCGAGAACTTCAAGGCTGATAATGCTGACAAGAAGTCAATCTTCGACAGCATCAAGAACCTGTTCAAGTAAAAACGGAAGTTGTAGTTTTTAGTATTAATACTGGCAATCTCATGCATTGGCTATCGCCGGTGATGAGATTGCCTTTTTTCATCTCATACATTAATATATAGCTCATGAATTACCAAGAGACAACAGAATACCTTTTTAACAGCACCCCAGTGTTCGAAAAGATTGGAGCCAAAGCATACAAGCCAGGCCTTCAAACCACCCATGCCCTGGACGAACACTTCGCACATCCCCATCGCCAATACAAGACCATCCATATTGCCGGAACCAATGGCAAAGGTTCCTGCTCTCATACCATTGCTGCCATCCTGCAGAGTCAGGGATACAAGGTAGGACTCTACACCTCCCCTCATCTCGTAGATTTCAGAGAGCGCATCCGAGTTAACGGCGAATGCGTTCCGGAGCAGTATGTCATCGACTTCGTAGAGCAGAACCGAAGCTTCTTCGAACCCCTCCATCCATCCTTCTTCGAACTGACCACTGCCATGGCTTTGAAATACTTTGCCGAGCAGGGGGTAGATTACGCCGTAATCGAGGTAGGACTGGGCGGCAGACTCGACTGCACCAACATCATCACCCCAATGCTTTCCATCATCACCAACATCAGTTTCGACCATACCCAGTTTCTGGGCAACACGCTGGCAGAGATTGCCGGCGAGAAAGCAGGCATCATCAAGCCACACGTGCCAGTGGTTGTAGGCGAATATCTTGAAGCAACCCGCCCTGTGTTTGAAGAGAAGGCTAAGGAGATGCAGGCTCCTATCCTCTTTGCGCAGGATTTCTCTGCGCAGGATACAGAGATGGAAAGCCATGTAGAGATGGAACTGAAGGGTTCCTACCAGGAATGCAACAGGAAAACCATCCTTGCAGCACTCAGCATTCTCCGACAAGACATCACTATTGGCGATGCTGCCATCAGAAAAGGCTTCGCCCAGGTTTGTGAACTGACCGGACTCCGCGGCAGATGGGAGAAGCTCAATGACGCACCTCTCACCATCTGCGATACAGGGCATAATCTGGCTGGCTGGAACTATCTGGCTCCACAAATCAAGAGTGTGAAGGCTGAGACCAAGCACATCGTCTTCGGCATGGTAGACGACAAGGATGTGACACACGTTTTGCAACTTTTGAGTCAACAGCTCAAAAACGGGGTAAAATACTACTGGACGCAGCCTTCTACCAAAAGAGCCATCCCTGTGGCGAAACTGAGAGACTTCGCATTGGAGTATGACTTGCACGGAAATGCATATCATTCTGTAAAAGAAGCATATAAAGCAGCAAAAGAAAATACGAAAAATAACGATTTCGTCTTCGTTGGCGGTTCAAGTTACGTAGTGGCAGATTTGCTCTCCTGAAAATTTTTAGTTTTTTTAAATCAAATAATTGCTAAAAGATTTGTCACATTCATTTTTTTTTAGTTACTTTGCAGTAAATTACTTTAGTACATAAAGTAGAGTAACTAAACAATGATATATTATGAATACAGAACCAGTTAACAAGTGTGGTTTGAAAAGAGAAGATTTTCAGACCACAGTGAACGGAAAGAAGACTGATCTCTTCGTGTTGAGAAACAAGCAGGGCAACGAGATTGCTGTGACTAACTACGGTGGTGCTGTTGTTGCAATTATGATGCCTGACAAGGACGGCAACTACGCCAACCTCATTCAGGGTCACGACAACATCCAGGATGTCATCAACTCGCCTGAGCCTTTCTTGAGCGTCCTCATCGGTCGTTACGGTAACCGCATCAAGGAGGGTAAGTTTACCCTTCATGGCAAGGAGTATCAGTTGGCATGCAACGATGGCAAGAACCACTTGCATGGAGGTCCTACTGGATTCCACGCACACGTTTGGGATGCAACTCGCATGAGCGACAATGCCGTAGTATTGAAGTACACCAGCCCATACGGCGAGGAAGGATTCTCAGGAGAGCTTACAGTTTGGGTAGCTTACACCTTAACTGAAGACAACGAATTCGTCATCAAGTATCAGGCTACAACCAACAAGATGACCATCTGCAACCTGACCCACCACGCATTCTTCTCTATCCAGGGAATTGCTAATCCAACTCCAACCATCGACAACATCATCTGTCAGGTTAACGCAGACTACTATCTGCCTATAGATGAGGAGTCTATCCCAACAGGTGAAATCCTGAAGGTAGAGGGTACACCATTCGATTTCCGCACTCCAAAGCCAATCGGCCAGGACATCAATGCGGACAACGAGCAGATTAAGAATGGTTCGGGTTACGACCACAACTATGTATTGAATAAGAAGGAAGAAGGCGAGTTGAGCTTTGCTGCTCGCATCAAAGATCCAGTTAGCTGTCGTACCATGGAGGTTTACACCACAGAGCCAGGTCTGCAGATGTACACAGGTAACTTCCTGGCAGGCATCAAGGGTCAGCATGGTGCAACCTTCCCACGCCGCAGCGCAGTATGCTTCGAGGCACAGAAGTTCCCAGATACACCTAACCATCCTTACTTCCCAAGTTGCCGATTGAACCCGGGTGAGACATACACCCAGAAAACAATCTATAAGTTTGGCGTAGAGAAATAAAAATCTTTCATACAATATTAGGAGTTGCTGCCTCTAAAGAAATCATGCAGAGGCAGTTACTCCTTTTTGCGGTAAAACCGACTTGAGTAAACACAACACGGGTAAACCGGCAATAAACACAAAATATTAAACATAACAATAAAATATCAACTATCAAGATTAAACAATGGAACAAAAAATTGGAAACAACAACGGTCGCATCATTGCAATCATTACGATGTGTTTTATCTTTGCAATGATTTCGTTTGTAACTAACATGGGAGCACCTTTTGGCAACATCTGGGGCTTTAAGTACTCTTGGGCAGCCATGATGGGTAACTTCATGAACTTTGCCGCTTACCTCTTCATGGGTATTCCTGCCGGAAAGATGATTGAAAACAAGGGTTACAAGAAAACTGCATTGATCGCACTTGCTGTCGGTACAATCGGTTTGATGATTCAGTACTTATCAAGTATCTTCGGTGACGACATCCCAGTCTTTACACTCAGTTCAGGCGCCGTTTGCCTCAACCTGATCATTTATCTGTTGGGTGCATTCATCTGCGGTTTCTGCGTATGTATGCTTAACACGGTGGTTAACCCAATGTTGAACCTGCTCGGTGGCGGTGGTAACCGTGGTAACCAGCTCATTCAGATTGGTGGTACATTGAACTCATTGAGTGGTACTCTTACCCCATTGTTGGCAGGTGTGCTCGTAGGTACAGTTACAGCCAACACCAGTATGAGCGACGTTGCTCCTCTCCTCTTCATCGGTATGGCTGTGTTCATCGCAGCTTTCTTCATCATCTGGTTCGTTGCTATTCCTGAGCCAAACATCAAGAAGGAGAATGTTCAGTACGACCACAGCCCTTGGTCTTTCCGTCACTGCGTACTCGGTGTCATCGGTATCTTCTTCTATGTAGGTGTTGAGATTGGTATTCCTGCTCAGCTTATCTTCTACATCAGTAGCATGGACTTCACAGGTGCAGCTTCTGTAGGTGGTGCTTTCGCAGCAGTTTACTGGTTGCTTATGATGTGCGGCCGATTCCTCAGCTCATTCATCAGCGGTGCCATTTCTACCAAGACACAGATGATAGTAGTATCATCAGTAGCTATCCTCCTGTTGCTCACAGCCATCTTCTTGCCAGAGGCAAACACATTGAACTTCTCTTTGGCAGGTGATTCAGAGATTGCAAGTCTTCTCAAGCTCGACGACCATGGTACTGGCGTTGTAGCATTTACAATCCCTACCAAGTGTGTACTCATCGCCATCTGCGGTTTGTGTACTTCTATCATGTGGGGTGGAATCTTCAACCTTGCCGTTGAGGGTCTTGGCAAATACACAGCTCAGGCATCAGGTATCTTCATGATGATGGTAGTTGGTGGTGGTGTAATGCCTCTCATCCAGGATGCTGTTGCTAAGGCTGCTGGCCCTATCGCATCTTACTGGGTTGTCATCGCCATGATCGCATACATTCTTTTCTATGCGCTCGTAGGCTGCAAGAATGTCAACAAGGACATCCCTGTAGAGTAATCTTCAAAACAACTTACCCCCAAGTAAAGTAATGCTTTTACTACTCTGGGGTAACAAAATGATAATCAAAACTTTAATAATAACTTTTTAAACTACAGTAATTATGGATATTGAAAAAGTAAGAAGCCGCTTTATCAAGCACTTTGATGGTAAAACAGGTAACATCTATATGTCACCAGGTCGTATTAACCTGATTGGCGAGCACACTGACTATAATGGTGGATTCGTATTCCCAGGTGCAGTTGACAAGGGCATTATGGCTGAGATTCGTCCTAACGGAACAGATACAGTTATGCTCTACTCTATCGACTTGAAGGACCGCGTTGAGTTCAAGGTAAATGACCCAGAGGGTCCTCGCGCTTCATGGGCACGCTACATCTATGGTATCTGCCAGGAAATGAAGGCTTTGGGCGTTGACGTTAAAGGTTTCAATGCAGCATTCTATGGTGATGTGCCTCTCGGTGCAGGTATGTCTTCTTCTGCTGCTCTTGAGAGCTGCTTTGCTTTCGCTTTGAACGACCTCTTCGGTGACAACAAAGTTTCTAAGTGGGATCTCGTTCTCGCTGGTCAGGCTACTGAGCACAAGTACGTAGGTGTAAACTGTGGTATTATGGACCAGTTTGCTTCTGTATTCGGTAAGGAAGGCAAGCTGATGCGTCTCGACTGCAACAGCCGTGAGTTTGAGTACTTCCCATTCGATCCACAGGGATACAAGCTCTGCCTGGTTAACTCTAAGGTTAAGCACGAGTTGGCTGGTTCTCCATACAACGACCGTCGTAACTCTTGCGAGAACGTGGTTAAGCACATCGCTGCTAAACACCCAGAGGCTAAGTTCGAAACTCTCCGCGATTGCACATGGGAGCAGCTGGAGGAAGTTCGCGCTGAAGTTGGCGAAGAGGATTACAGCCGCGCTCACTTCGTATTGGGCGAGAAGGACCGCGTATTGGCAGTCTGCGATGCTCTTGTGAAGGGCGACTACGAGACAGTAGGTCAGAAGATGTACGAGACTCACCACGGTTTGAGCAAGGAATATGAGGTAAGCTGCGAGGAACTCGACTTCTTGAACGATGTTGCCAAGGAGAACGGTGTTACTGGTAGCCGTATCATGGGTGGTGGCTTCGGTGGCTGCACCATCAACTTGGTAAAGGACGACATCTACGACAAGTTTGTTGAGGATGTTACCGCTAAGTTCACAGCTAAGTATGGTCACGCTCCTGAGATTTACCCAGTGGTTATCTCTGAGGGTTCTCACAAGGTTTGCTAATATTCATTATTAATATATATAAAGGAACTGCAGTTGGCGTTTGCCGACTGCAGTTTTTTTGTGTTCTTTCTTAAACCCAAAAAGAATGCCGAAAAAACAGGGAGAATGAGGGTAAAAACGCCGGAAACAGGGCAATTATATGCAAATAGTGTTAAAAACACACTTTAGAATAAAAAAAGTTAGGGAAAACGCTTGCTAATTCGAAATAAAATTGTAATTTTACACCCAAAATTAATAAACGATATAAAACAACCTAAAAATGAGTAACGCAAAGAACCTCTTTATGGGAGTTGGTTTCGCGGCAATCGCTACCCTCTCAGCTTGTTCTTCAAGCAGCAATGCTAGTCTTACACAGTCAGGCTTAAATCCAGCAGACTTCGATTCTACTGTATTGGGCAAGAAGACTGAGTTAGTAACCCTCAAGAATGCCAGTGGCATGGAAGTATGCCTCACCAACTATGGTGGTCGTGTAGTTTCCATATCAGTTCCTGACAAGGATGGCAAACCTACGGATGTAGTATTGGGTTATGATAACATCCATCAGTATGCAGACACACTCAACTCTCCATCTGATTACGGATCTTCAGTAGGTCGTTACGCCAACCGTATCAAGGATTCAAAGTTGACTCTTGCCGGCAAGACTTACAATCTGAAGCCAAACGATAATGGCAACTGTCTCCACGGCGGTGGTGCTACCGGTTGGTTGAATCAGGTTTATGATGTTACAGAGAAGAATGACTCTTCAGTAACATTCACTATCCACGCAAAGGATGGCGAGAATGGTTTCCCTGGCAATGTGACAGCTACGGCGAAATATACAGTGAAGAGCGACAACACACTCGACATTGAGTTTGGCGCAACAACAGATAAGGAGACCGTGGTTAACATGACCAACCACAGTTACTTCAATCTGAATGGCGACCCATCTAAGGAAGGTTTCGACCAGGTAATGTACATCAATGCAGACAAGTTCACACCAGCTGATTCACTTTACATCCCAACAGGTGAAATCAAGGACGTAGAAGGAACTCCAATGGACTTCCGCACTCCTACCGAGATTGGCAAGAAGGTAGATTACAGCTTCGACCAGATCAAGAACGCTACAGGTTACGACCACAACTGGTGTCTGAACACCTATAAGGATGGCAAGGGCGACGACAAGACCGTTTGCGCAAGCCTCTACTCTCCAAAGAGCGGAATCCTCCTCGAGGTTTTCACCAATGAGCCAGGAATCCAGGTTTATACTGGTAACTTCCAGGGCACAGGTATTGCCTGCAAGCACGGAATCAAGTATCCTAAGCACGTGAGCGTCTGCTTCGAGAGCCAGAAGTATCCTGATTCTCCTACCAAGATTGCCCAGGGCGTAAAGGGATGGACTGATGCAACCTTGAAGCCAGGAGAGAAGTACTACTCTCACCTCGCTTACAAGTTTAGCGTTAAGAAGTAAGGAAGGCATCCAATAAAAGAAAGAATAAACAAATAATAAATAAAAAACAATCTTATAGTAATTATGAATTGGAATTCAACAGAATTCGTATGGCTTGATTGGACAGTGCTCGCCATTGGTGTAATCGGCGTGATTTGGGCTGTCTGGCATGCGATCGTGAAAGACAGAAAGGCTCAACAAGGTGAAGACTCTTCTGCTTACCTCTTCGGTAAGGGTGAGCCATGGTATGTAATCGGTATGGCTATCTTCGCAGCCAACATCGGTTCTGAGCACCTCGTGGGTCTTGCCGGTACAGGTGCCAAGAGTGGTGTAGGTATGGCTCACTGGGAGATGCAGGGTTGGATGATCCTCATCCTCGGTTGGTTGTTCGTACCATTCTATCAGTTGCTCATTAACAAGATGGGTAAGATCATCACCATGCCTGACTTCCTGAAGTTCCGCTACACTCAGCGCACAGGTTCATGGCTCTCTATCATCACACTCGTTGCTTACATTCTCACCAAGGTGAGCGTTACCGCACTTACTGGTGGTATTTTCTTCGAGTATCTCTGGGGCTTGAACTTCTGGGTAGGTGCTATCGGCTTGATCATCCTCACCACCATCTTCACCGTATTCGGCGGTATGAAGGGTGTAATGACCTTGTCAACCATCCAGACTCCTATCCTCGTCATCGGTTCATTCCTCGTGCTCTTCCTCGGTCTCTCTACCCTCGGTGGTGGCAGCATCTCTGCAGGATGGGCTGATATGATGGACTACTGCGGCAAGTTGAACAACGGCTATGGTACAACTCACATGTTCCACTGGGAGGCAGGTGACTCTATGTATCAGGAGTATCCTGGTTTCGTAGTATTCATTGGTGCAACCATCATCGGTTTCTGGTACTGGTGTACAGACCAGCACATCGTTCAGCGTGTATTGGGTCAGGTTCCTGGCGAGAGCAACGTAGAGGTTATGAAGCGTGCCCGCCGCGGTACTATCGCAGCCGGTTTCTTCAAGGTACTCCCTTGCTTCATGTTCCTCATTCCAGGTATGATTGCTGCAGCCTTGGCTCAGAAGGGCGCTATCCAGATGAACGAGACCGACGCAGCCTTCGCCATCATGGTAAAGACCGTACTTCCTGCAGGTATCAAGGGTATCGTAACCATCGGTTTCATCTGCGCACTCGTTGCTTCATTGGCAGCATTCTTCAACAGCTGTGCTACCCTCTTCACCGAGGACTTCTACAAGCCATTGAAGAAGGGAATGTCTGAGGCTCACTACGTACTCGTTGGCCGTATCGCTACCGTAGTAGTTGTAGTTCTCGGTTTCGCATGGTTGCCAATCATGATGAAGATGGACACCCTTTACAACTACCTCCAGGGAATCCAGTCACTCCTGGCTCCAGCCATGGTAGCTGTATTTGCGATGGGTATCTTCTTCAAGAAGATTACTCCAAAGGCAGGTGAATACACCATGATCACCGGTTTCCTCATCGGAATGCTCCGCCTCGTTACCAACGTCATCACAGATACTGGTAAGGCAACAATGGATGGTG
>CAKQCH010000056.1:0-15951 GCA_934216735.1 uncultured Prevotella sp. | reverse complement strand
TTAGCGTAGTAGACTTTTAATATTTAAGAGAAGAAGGTACAGAAAAACAGCTGTTAACTGTTAACTCTGTTAACCCCTATTTCAAATTCTTATCCAGAAACTCCAGCATTTTCTCCTGCGCCTTCAATCCGCAGGAATGAGGGATTTCCCAAAGCTCGGTATCCAGCAGATTATCTGCTCCCTGACTCTTCCAAACCTGATGCATTTCGGCGAAAGCATCTTTTACGCCAGGCACGGGGAAGAGCTTGTCTTTTGTGCCATTGATGAAGAGCATCGGTTTCGGACAGGCGAGGGAGGCGATATGAGGATAGTCGAGATATTGCCTCAACCCCGGAATGCAATTTGCAAAACCGCCATTCTCCTTTCTTCCGAATCTCCGGGTAAGCTGAGCATCGGTGGTAATCATCCAGCAGATGGAAGCACCCGCCTTGATTCTATCCGATAATGCAGAGAGCATCCACGAGCGATAGGCTCCCATCGAACACCCCACGCATCCTATACGCTTCGCATCCACCATCGGCAGCGAAGCCAGGAACTCGGTGCTGGAAATATCATCGTATGTCATGAAGGCAGAGAGGTCTCGCCCCAGCATCATCATGTTGCCGGCTATCAGGTCGTATTTGTTTCTATCCACGCCTTCCTTCCGGCCTCGTTCTCCCCACATCGGAGCATCAATCGAAAGCACCACGTAGCCATGCTTCGCCAGGTAATCGCCCACATACTGATTATCGTAAAGCTGTTTTGCCCACGCATCTGCATCATCAAGAATCTCCTGACAGAGCGCCTGCTTCTCCGGAGCATCTTTCTCTTCCGGAGTAAAGAATGGACGAATCATCTTCTCCTTTCCGATAAAGAGATGAGCGCCATGATCATGAAGCGCATTCACCGTCGGGAATGGACCCTTGCCATCCGGAATCAGGAGATAAGCCGTGATTCTGGAATAGGCGTTGATATTGAAGGCGATTTTCTGCGCCTTATATCCGTCTCTCTGTTCCTCACCGAGCACTTCCATATCCCAAGCCGCAGCCGCTTTCGGAGGCGTCATCATGCATTCGAAGACCTTCTCCTTTGCCGTCTTCTTCCACTTCTTGAAGTTCTTGATAGGGCTGTTGCCCCAAGCCATCGGATAGGTCAGTTCCTTTTTCAGCGTTTCTACATAGGTAGGAATCTCTCCCTGCCATTCATACTTCTCCCGCTTTTGAAGCTTCGGCTTCGAAGAGGTCTGAGCAAGCGCCACCGACACCTGCAACAATGCGATGATACTATATGTGATAATCCTTTTCATTCTATCTTCTGTTTATAAGATTAGTTATTGTTTGCAAAATTAAGAAATTATCCGCAAAAAGAGCCCAATAATCTCGAAATTTTTGCGTACCTTTGCCTAAACATCTATAAATAACGGATAAAACATTCATAAACAACAGATAAAACATCATCAAATAGAAAATAAAGACATGAAAATAGCAGTTTTTTGTTCAGCAAATAAGAATATCGACCCCGACTTCTTCACGTTGACAGAAGAGATGGGAAAGTGGATGGCAGAGAACGGCCACGACCTGGTTTTCGGCGGCTGCAACTCCGGCCTGATGGATTGCATCGGCAAGGCAGTGAAGGCGAATGGCGGCAGAACCATCGGTGTGGTTCCTACGCTTGTAGAGCGAGGAGGCAGAACCTTCCCTGACCTCGACATAGAGATTCCGTGTGATAATCTCAGCGACCGCAAGGACCTGATGCTTGCCCAGAGCGACATCTTCGTAGCCCTTCCTGGCGGCATCGGCACCCTGGATGAAATCTTCACCATCGCCGCCGCCCACACCATCGGCTACCACCACAAGATGGTGATTCTCTACAACATGAAAGGCTTCTGGAACTCCACCATCGCCCTTTTGGACGATATGGCAGAGAAAAGCATGATTCGCGGCGATTGGCGAGATGTGATAGAAGTGGCGGATAACCTGGAAGAACTGGCTAAGCTCTGCGAGGCTTAGAGCCCTCTATAGGAATCATCTATAGAAATGAAGTAAAGCGACCTTCTACCGAGAACAAAATTCGGCAGAAGGTCGCTTTTACGTTCTTACAAACCAAAACTCTTCCTGGCTTGTCTCAATGTATTCTCTCCCACCGTATAAGCATAGCAGGCAGAAGGAATGAAATGAAGCGTACCAAAATCCATCTCCTTTGATCCCCCCTTACTGATGGAAGTTACCAATGCCTGAGGCAAATGATTCTTCTCCATAAAAAACTGTAAGGACGAAAGTTCAGAAGGTCTGTCAAAGAACCTGTCCGACCATTTGATTTCCACCGCCCAATAAGGCTTCTGCAAAGCATCATTGATGCCCACCAAATCCACCTCGCCCTGCGAACGCCCCATCTTCCAGTTGGCATAGGCAATGTGTCCTTTTCTCGGAATCCACTGCGAATAAATGGCAGTCTCTATCATATCTCCGATATTGCCATCCAAGATCTTGATTGGCTCAAACAGCGCACATCTCAGCGAAGGATTCGTCAGATAAATCTTGAAAGTAGTTTGGCGCTGGAATCGCTTCGCCGTATCATCCGTTCTTGTCACAACCTTTATCAGGAAAGCAGCCTCCAGATACTGGACGTACCTGCGAATGGTTTCCTTCTTGACTCCCGATTCCTTCGACATACTTTCATACGAAAACTCCATACCGCTATGATAAGCTATCATCGTAAACAACGAGTTCAGTTCCTGCACATCCGAAATGCCATAAAGACTCGGCAAACCTCTCAACAACACCTTATCTACAATATCGTGGCGAACAAACTGTCCCGGGTCTTCCTGCATTCGGGAAGAAAAAGCCACCTCAGGATAACCGCCATAATTGATATAGTCGAGGAAGAGACTGTTCAGCTTATCAATATCTATCGTACTATAGATATTGCTCTCTACCCCATCCCATTCCGCCTTGGATTGGCGCATCAGATGCTCATATTTCTTAAGATGGATATACTCGAAGAAAAGCAACGGCGGCAGATTGAAATCGGTAAAACTGCCCGCTCCGCTTTCGTTGCTGCTCTTTTTCAATGCCGCCGTAGCAGAACCGGAAGCCACAAACTTCACGTTGTGATAAGTATCTACCAGGGATTTCAGATTGATTTCCCAGTCTTTGAGATACTGTATCTCGTCGAAGAAAACATAAAATTCTTCCTGGCTGTCTTCCTTATCCAATATCTGTTTTGCCAAAGAAAACAACTGTTCCAAGAGGATATTATTATAGATAGGAGTTTCCACCGAAACATAGATGATATTCTGAGGCGATACGCCCTCGTCTATCAACCGCTGGATGGAATGATAGAGCATCACCGTCTTACCCACTCGGCGAGGTCCCATCAAGATGAGGGCACGCTGAATGCTGACATCCCTTACCAGTGGATAGAAGATGTCGAGATAGAGGCGAGGACTCATCTCCTGATAGTAAGAAGGTATCCTGCCTTCCGTCCACCAAGGGTTGTCTATCTTCAACCTACCCAATATCTGTTTCTCTAAAAGTGCCGTATATTCCATAATTCTAAGTATTTTAGGGCACAAATATACGGATAAAATTCTTAATCTGCAAGTTTTGGTAAAAATAAGCATATATTTTTATGCTTAATTTGCATTTTAGGGAGTTTTTTCAGACAAAAGCGTGAAGTTTAAGGAGAAAGAAGCTTAGATTGGCTCATTCTTTATATTAATTTTCAGTTATAACTTTTTGAATATCAGTAACAAAAGCAAGGTTTGCAAATTAAGCATATTGAGACATGCTTAATTTGCAACCATATAGAACTCTAGAGAATGAGCAGAATAGATTTCAATTATTCATTAAACGCCATATTCTCCACAAACATTTTCAATTTATCAACCAGATATAATGGAAGATTGAGCAAATCATCGTCCTTCCTCATGTTAAGAGCAGAAAGACGAATTGATAGTTTAGGGAGATATTGCTTGCGATAATACGCCAGGCTCTTCGCCGTAACATTCTTGTCAGCCTTCACCTCGATAGGAATGATTTTACCTGCATCCTGCAACAGGAACTCCACTTCTGCCGTATTGCCAGAAGTCCAATAATAATGCTGACTGCCATACTGGCGAACCAAAGCCTGCAGAACATAGTTTTCTGCCATCACCCCTTTGAACTCCGTAAAGAGATTGTCGCCCATCAATACCGTAGTAGCATCCAAATCAAACTTGCGCCCCAATAAGCCCACATCATTGAGATAAAGCTTAAAGGCATTGTCTTTCTTATAGGCAGAAAGCGGCAAGCGAGGAGTTTCTATCGCCGAAACCCGATGCACCAATCCAGCCAGGCATAACCATTCGATGGCTCCCTCATACTCACGCGCCCTAGCCCCTTTCTGAACATCAGCATAACGGAACTTCTTGTCCTCACGAGCCAGCTGATTCTGCAAATTGCCCCAAACCTGAAACACACGTGGGATATCCTTGTTGCTGATGTGCTTGGCAAAATCAAGGGAATAAGACTGGAGGATAGCATCCTGAACCACCTTTACTTCCGCCCACGAACGAGTGTCGATGTAGGCACTTACCGCCTCGGGCATTCCTCCTAACACAAGATACAACTTGTAAGCATCTATCAGCTGCTGGTGCAACACCTCGGGCACAGACATCACCTCGTCTATCATCTGATAAGAATGATAGAGCTGGGCATCTGCCGCCCTCAGATATTCAGCAAACGATACGGGATGAAGAGTCATGAAGTCAACCTTACCCACAGGAAAAGACGCTCCTGTACGATTAAGAGCCACACCTAGGAGTGAACCTGCGCACACAACAGCGTACTCCGGAGCATCCTCGCAGAAATACTTCAAGCTATTCAATGCTTCATTGCATTCCTGAATCTCATCAAGAACAATCAGAGTGGAAGTTGGGATAATTTTCTTCCCCGTCATCAGCTCCATCGACTTAATGAGTTTCAAAGGCTCCTTGGTACGTTTAAAATCCTCCTTCACGGTTGGCATCGTATCAAAGTTGATGTAAACCATATCCTCAAAGCATTCCCTGCCAAACTTCTTCAATGCCCACGACTTACCTACCTGGCGTGCGCCCTGCAACACCAATGGTTTGCGACGCGGATTCTCCTTCCACGCCTTCAATTTATCTAATATTTCTCTTTGTATTTCTGCCATAATTTCCTCGTTAATATGATTTTTCGGCAAAAATACACATTTTTCATATCAAAAAGTGGCAAACTTGCACATTTTTAATATTAATTAGGATTAGAACCTATAAAACGGAGTATTCAACTAAAAAGAAAGGGCGGAAAAACAACTGTTAACTGTTAACTCTGTTAACCCCAGTTGTTCTTCCGCCTTTGATATTTTCTTCAAGCCCATCTATTCTTTCCCCAAAAGAAAATCGGAGAGGCTCATCATCTGAATGCCTTCTTCATTATAACCCGAACTATACCTATCCCCTACGATTATCAGTTTGCGAAAGCCATCGTTTACATTCAAAAGAGTCAGGATCACGAAGTTTCTTGTTTCTGCGGTCTTCAAGATTTACTTGTATGATATGATCTTCCGCAACACCTCTTTCAAGCAAATGCTTACAAAAGATGTTGAAAAGAAGAAAAGATTTACCACATCGGCGAATGCCGGTGATAATCTTTATCATCCCATTGCCTTCTGCCGAGATGAGTTCTTTCAAGTATGCTTTACGTTCAAAATACATAATTCCATGACGTTTTTTTGTGTCAAGACACGGTTTTCTGTCGCAAATATACGCTTTTTACTCGATTTCACCAAGTTTTATCGGAAATTACACGGAATATTTAAAGGTATTTAAACAAAGAAAGGGCGGAAAAACAACTGTTAACTGTTAACTCTGTTAACCCCAGTTGTTCTTCCGCTCTGAAACTTTTTGTTCTTATCACCTTCCCGCTAAAAGAAAATTACTTCAGCATCCATTCCCAAGCAGGAATTATATGCACCGCCTTCCCATCCACGGTAAGCTCCTCTTTCTCATTCAGCGTAATGATGTAACCCTCTGACAAATCATAAATTTCCATCGCCTCTTGCAGGCCCTCTAGCTCACGCTTGCGGGTTTTCTCATCATCCATCTTCACCGTAACCTGGTAAGCCTGGGTAATCCTTACACCTTCTCTCACCACAAAGTCACACTCTTTCTTGTCGGCATGATAGAACAAGTCGTAACCCCTTCGCAGCAGTTCGATGAAAACGGCATTCTCCAGTTTTACACCATTGTTATCCGTGACATTGAAACCCATCCTGCTGATGATGGCATTATCTATAAAATACACCTTCTTCGGGCTCAACATCTGGGTCTTTACCGATGGAGCATACTTCAGCAACTGGAATATCATGTAGGTTTGCTGAATATATTCCAGATAGTTCTTGATGGTTTCGGGATGTCGGATGCCCACTATCTTTCCCAGCGAGTTATAGGTAACACGCTTGGTGGCATTGCTGGCAAGATAAAACGTAAGCTCTTTTATTTCCTTGTCGTTCGTAAGAGCATTGCGAGCCATCACATCCCGGAAGATAATGCTCTCGTAAAGTGAGGATAGATAACTGACGGAACCCGTCTGAAGATATTTCGGGAAACCACCCCTCTCCAAGAAATCACAGAAATGCCCCAACAGCTTGGAACGACTCGCCATCAGATAGAAATCCTTCTGCGAAGGCTCTATATGCTCCAGCTGCAGGTATTCGGCAAAAGAGAAAGGATAAACCTCCACAGAGATATAACGCCCTGTGAGATGAGTGCCCATCTCCTTGCTCAGCATCCTGGCATTGGATCCTGTCACCACCACCTTATTGCCTTCATTATAAAGTCTTCTCACAAAGGTTTCCCACCCCGTGATGTTTTGAATCTCATCAAAGTAATAGGTGTGCTGCTCGCCGAAAAGTTCAAAGAAGCATTCCTGCAAGGTTGCAAAATCTTCAAGCTTAAAGTTTACGAGACGCTCATCGTCAAAATTGAAGAAGAAATCTTTCTCCTCCAACTTATCACGCAGTTGCTGCAGCAACACCGACTTTCCACATCGTCTCACCCCTGTTATGATAAGGATTTCCGTGGTGGTAAGCCATTCCTCTTCTATGTGTCGAGGGATGGCATCCTGCATAAGATGCTTGCAGTTTTCCTGCTGCTCAAATATAATTCGTTTCAACAGTTCTTTCATTGCTCCACTATTTTATGAATTGCTCCACTATTTTATGATTCGTGGGCAAAAATAAGAAAAATATCTGAAAGCAGCAAGAGAAAACCCGAAAATCTTTCATTCAGAATGAACAATTTCTCAAAAATCTTTCATTCTGAACGAATACTTTCAACCAAAATCCTTCATTCCGAACGAAAACTTTCTCCCAAAACCTTTCATTCAGAATGAATAGATTCGGATTTTATTCCGCCAGCAGCTTCTCAGCCATCGCCTTACCCAGAGCCTCGCACTGCGCCTTCACCTCTGGAGTAATCGCCTGCTTCATATCTACCGGCTCGCCCACAGGCTCATAGTGGAGCTTGGTTTCGTTCCACTCCTGAATCTTAGCCACAGCCTTGCTTGCCCAGCAATGAGAACCATACCAGCCAAGGAGGTGGTTCTTGACGTCCTTATTGGCAAGCTCAGAGAGGAGAACCTCCATCTCGTGATAAAGACCGGCATTGTAGGTTGGAGCACCCACGATGAGACCCTTGTAGCGGAAGATGTCGCGCAGGATGTAGCTGTGGTGAGTCTTCGAGATATTGTACATTACGATGTTCTTCACGCCAGCCTTGCTTGCTGCACGGGCGATGATTTCGGCCATGCGCTCGGTGTTGCCGTACATGGTGCCGTAGCAGATAACGAGGCCCGGCTCCGTCTCGTACTTCGACATCTTATCATACATGCCGATAACCTTCTCAATATGCTCGTGCCAAACTGGGCCATGGGTTGAGCAGATGTAATCCAGCTCCACGCCAGCCAACTTCTTCAACGCATTCTGAACAGGGATTCCATACTTACCCACAATGTTTGAGTAGTAGCGAACCATCTCCAGCCAGAAAGTCTCGCAGTTGATTTCCGTATCGATGATTCCGCCGTTCAGCGCACCGAAGCAGCCGAAGGCATCGCCCGAGAAGAGCACCTTGTTCTTCGCATCCAGGGTTACCATGGTTTCTGGCCAGTGAACCATAGGGATGAGAACGAAGCTCAGCTCGTGGTTGCCCAAAGACAGGGTTTCGCCATTCTTCACCTCTACCACGTCATCAGTAACGCCATAGAAGCCTTCGAGCATTCCCAGAGTCTTCTTGTTGCCCACAATCTTGATGTTAGGGTAATATTTCTTGATGAGGGCGATGGAGCCGCTGTGGTCAGGTTCCATGTGGTTGATGATGAGGTAATCGATTTCGCGGTCGCCAATCACCTCGTGGATGTTCTCGAGGAACTGGGTGAAGAAATCCACCTCTACAGTATCTACTAACGCTACCTTCTCATCATCAATGATATACGAGTTATAGCTCACTCCGTTAGGCAAAGGCCAGAGGCCCTCAAAACGATGCTTGTTGCGGTCGTTAACGCCTACGTAATAAATCTTGTTTGTAATCTCAGTCATAATCTATATATATTTTATAATTCCTTCTTCTTTTGCTCTCCAAATTCCTTGGAAACATAATTATAGATGTCCTTGCAGCATTCTGTGGAGAACTCCTGGGCACTCTTCAGGAGGCTATCCCATTGTGCCTCAGATAATCCACGGTCGATATCCTCGCGGGTGATTCCATCCTTAATCAGTCCGAATACGAAACCGGCATTGAAGTTATCGCCGGCTCCGATGGTGCTCACCGGCTTCATCTTCTCCGAAGGATAACTCTTGGCAAAGCCGTTCTCGGCTCTCACCTCCACAGGCTCAGCGCCCTGGGTGCAGATAAACTTCTTGCAGTAGAAACTGATTTCGGCATTATACACCTTATCCGCATCCGGCTTCTTGTAGAGGATTCCGAAGTCCTCATGGCTACCACGCACAAAATCGGCGTGCTCCAGGTTCTCTATCAGATTAGGCGTAATCTTCATGATCTCATTCTGATGAGAAGCACGGAAGTTGATGTCGTAATAGAGGATGGCACCGTGATTCTTGGCGTACTCCAGAAAACCGGCCACCTGAGGACGAACCACCGGATTCAGGGCGAAGAATGAACCGAAGAGCACGATGTCGCCAGGATTGATTTCGGGAGTAGCAAACTCCAGCTGGTCGTGGGGATGATCCTTATAGAAGATGTAGTCGGCATTGTTGTTCTCATCGAGGAACGCCAGCGAGAGCGGCGACTTCGATTCCGGAAAGATGCTCACGTTGTCGGCATTCACCCCATTATCTCTCAGAAACTGAATCACATACTCACCAATACGGTCGTTGCCCGCCTCGCTGATAAACGAAGCGTTCACGCCCGAACGTCCCAACGAGATGACTGCATTGAACGATGAGCCACCCGGTACTGCCTCTATCGGCTTGCCGTTCTTGAAGATGATGTCAAGCACGGTCTCTCCTATTCCTATAACCTTACGCATTGTTTTATGTCTCTATTTATATTTTTTTGGGGACAAAGATAAGTCTTTTTGGCGATAATGCAAAATAAATGCTCAATATTTTGGATAAATTACATTTTCAATGTAACTTTGCACCTTGAAATGAAATACAATACTTATACATTAGACAACGGACTCCGCATCATCCACCTGCCATCGGACAGCAAGGTGGTGTACTGCGGCTATCAGATAAATGCCGGCACCCGCAACGAGGAGCCGGGCGAGGAGGGCTTGGCTCACTTCTGCGAGCACGTCACCTTCAAAGGCACCGAGCGCAGAAAAGCCTGGCACATTCTCAACTGCTTGGAGAGCGTGGGCGGCGACCTGAATGCCTACACCAACAAGGAGGGCACAGTGTATTACTCCGCCATCCTGAAGGAGCACATCGCAAGGGCCGTGGATCTGCTTTCCGACATCGTCTTCCACTCGGTTTATCCGCAGGCGGAGATAGATAAGGAGGTGGAGGTAATCTGCGATGAGATAGAGAGCTATAATGATTCGCCAGCCGAACTGATATATGATGAGTTTGAGAATATCCTCTTCAAGGGTTCGCCGCTGGGGCATAATATCCTGGGCACAGCCGAGCAGGTTCGGGCTTTCAAGACGGAGGATGCGCTGAGGTTCACGCAGAAGCTTTACCGGCCGGATAATGCGATATTCTTCGCATACGGGGATATTGATTTCAAGAAACTGGTGAAGCTTATCGGGAAGGCGCTCACAGATGATAGTTCGGGCAAGCTTGCTGAGAAGGGTTGTCACGCAGATTTCGCAGATGACGCAGATTTCTCGGGAGAAACGGGAGACACGGGATTCGCGGGGGCACGGGATTCTGAGATTACGCAGATGTCGCAGGCTCCGCAGATGACGCAGATTTCTAGGGGAGCGATGGATTCTCAGGGAGCGATAGATTCGATGGGGTCGATGGATCCGATGGGTTCGCCTGCCGGGCAGACGATTGTGATGCAGAAGAATACCCATCAGGCTCATGTGATGATTGGAACCCGGGCTTACGATGTGAACGACGACCGCCGAATGCCGCTCTATCTGCTCAATAATATGCTGGGCGGACCTGGCATGAACGCCAAGCTGAACCTCGCCCTCAGAGAGCACAACGGCTTGGTTTACACCGTAGAAAGCACGATGGTTTCTTATGGCGACACGGGCACCTGGAGCATCTATTTCGGCTGCGATGAGCACGACGTGAAGCGCTGCCTCCGCCTGGTTCGCAAGGAACTGGATAAGTTCATGCAGAAGCCATTGAGCGATGCGCAGCTCAAGGCTGCCAAAAAACAGATAAAGGGTCAGATAGGCGTGGCTTGCGACAACCGCGAGAACTTCGCCCTCGACTTCGGCAAGAGCTTCCTGCATTATGGCTGGGAGAAGAACGTTGACCGCCTCTACGAGCAGGTGGATGAGATTACCGCCGCCCAGATTCAAGCCGTGGCTCAGGAACTGTTTGATAAAGACAGGCTCACCACCCTGATTTTCAAATAGTTTTTGCTGCCCCCCAAAAACAGAACGAAGCAAATGCAAAAGCAATATCCACACGCCCCAAAAGCAGAACGAAGCAAATGCAGAAGCAATGCCCCACACGCCCTGAAAGGGCAGAAGCTCCTAGCCCAGGGCAACACCCTGGGTATAAACAGCATTTCGCCCTGCGCCCTGTAAGGGCAAAAGCTTTAAAAATACGCATTAATAACTAACTTAATATAAAATTTATGATGAAAAAAATCATGTTATCAATCTGCCTCCTCTGCGCCTGCACTACCTTACAGGCTCAAGGACGGAAGCACACAACTTTCTTTGATCAGAGAGCTACGCTCTTTGAAGTTCTCCCAACCAGCAAGAAGGACATCATCTTCCTGGGCAACAGCATCACCAACGGAGGTGAATGGGCAGAGTTACTTGGCAACCCACACGTCAAGAACCGAGGAATCAGCGGCGATAGAGCCGATACCATGCTCGACCGCCTCCACGTCATCACCAAGGGCAAGCCAGCCAAGATTTTCCTCTTGATCGGCATTAACGACCTCGCCGGAGGCCGCAGCGTCGAGGACATCGCCAAGGACATCGATGAGATTGCTGAGCGAATCAAGAACGAATCTCCTTCTACCCGACTCTATCTGCAGAGCGTTCTGCCGCTGAACCCAAAGTTCAACATGTTTGTTGACCACATGAACCGCAAGAAGGATGTTCCTGCCCTCAATGCCCTGATCAAGGACATCGCCAACCGCCGCGGCTTGACCTACATCGACCTCTTCTCTGAGTTCGTGGCTCCTGGAACCCAGGACATGAACCCGAATTATACCAACGATGGCTTGCATCTGCTCGGAAAAGGCTACCAGAACTGGGTAAGAATCCTGAAGCCATATCTTGGGAAATAAATTCAAAAGAGATAGATTTACTTACATATCAATAAGTTACGTAATTTCTTCTATGTGGTAAATCTCAAAATCATCCTCGAATAGGGGTATAAACAAAGAAAATCGGGCTGTTAACTGTTAACCTGTTAACCGCCCGATTCCTTTTATATATAATGTATGTCTGATTTTTTGTTGTTAAACGAAAAAAGGAGCATCAACCGCTCCTCAATTCCCGGAAAGCCCCTTTGGCTCCCCTTCTACATCTCGGAAGCCCCTTTGGCTTCCTACTTTGCTTCAATTACTGTTTTCTGAACTTTTAATGTTCCTTACTTTTAAACACTTGAACTTCTTAAAGTTTCCTAACTCCTTAAAGCCGTTGAACTTCTTAATGTTCCTTACTCTCCTGGTTCAGCTTAAGCAAGCTTGTTGCTAGCTGCACCAACTGTTGCAGCAAATGCTACTACTGCTGCGAATGCAATTCCTAATACTAACATAATTTTTCCCTTTCTTAACTTTAAATTAAACTTTTATCCTTTATATTAACAATCTTTCAACGTTACCCTGCTTCTCCAATCTTTCACCTTATCTAATACCTTCTTTCTTCTTATCTAATACCTTTGTTATCCTTACTCTAACAATCTTTCTTCCTTATAACCAATACTTTATATTACCTGAACTAACAATCTTTTATCCTTCTTTCTTAATTCCGATGCAAAGATACAAACTTTTGTGTTCGCACACAAGTTTTTGAAGAGAAAAGTTTCAGAAACCCCCGATTTCTTGATGAAGGTCAAGAACCTTTACAGAGATGTTACAAAAAGGGGACCCATACGCAGCGTTTCACTGCATAAGGGTCCCTTCTCAATCCTACGCTGCCATTCCCGGAGTTCCATAGTGCCCATACTTACCTATGAACTTAGCCGTCTTCGAGAAGGTGCCATCCTCGTTCTTCACGATGAAGCCACGCTTCTTCCAGTTGCACAGCAGGATGGCAAGCTTCGTCTTCGTGCCGTGAATCTGACACACACGCTGAATCTCTACCTTATCAAACGTATCGTGAACAAAGAGCAGAAGATTGCTCACGCCCGTAGCATGATAAACCATACGGCTGTCGGCATCTATCGCCTCCTGCATCTGATTGCCGAAGAAACGCATCTTGCACCATAAATCATACTTCACGCTCCACTCTATGAAATCCTCTATCGACTTCTCCCACTTCTCGCCGTTAGCCAGATAAAGCACCATCGCACGGCGGAAACCATTCGCCAAACCACGCTTGGCAAACTCGGCGTAAGGCTTGTTGTAAGCCAACTGAGCCGTCTCCATAATCTCATTCTCCAGTCGCTCAATGAGCAGTCGCGCCTTCTTGCAATCCTTGAAACCGCTGGTACCGTTGAGATGATGAATGTAAGGAGCCAGCTGCGCCTTGAACAGGGCATCATACTCGCCTACCACCGGACGCGGAGCGAAATCGGGACGGATGATGGTGGCAAGCGACAGGCGGCTCACGGCGCCATCAGCCACCTCCCTTACCGAGAAGAACTTCTGGGTAACGGCGATGGTGCTGGAAGCATTCCAGTTGAAACGGGTCTTCACCTGCGCCGTAACGCTCTTTACGCCCACACGCTCCTGGCCATCCAGCGAGCAATCCCAGCAGCAGCGAATCAGCTGACTAGGGTCGTTGAACTTCTTAAGCATATCCACCTCGTCCATCTTGCAGTAGAGAAAAGCGTCGCCAGCCTTCTGCACATCGTCGAGACGCTGGATGTAGGCAGCACGGGTAAGGTCGGGCGAAACGATGCGGATGCAGATATCCTCCGGGCGCACCGGCTTCTTCTTGTTGTCGCCCATGGTACTCACCTCGTCCTTCCAGTCCTGCTCCTTCTGGCGGTTGATTTTATCCATCTGCACCAGGTCGTCGATGATGCAGTCGATAGGACCGTTCACCAGCGATTTGCCCGAAGACATCGCCGCCACCAGCAGATTCATCATCGCCGGCTCATGCACCTGGTTATCGGTGTATCTGAAGCTCACGCCCTTGAGGTGAGCGGCAAGCGGTGGGAACACGGCCATTGCCACGGCTGGCTTGAAATCAGCAGGCACCTTGCTGGTGAGCAGCTTCACGAGCTTAGGCAGCTTGGCAGGCATCTGAGGGGGAACATCGGCGTAGATTCCCGCCTTCTCGGTGGCCTGCTTGGCGAGATAATTCTTGCGGGCATTCTCCACCGCCTGCTTCACAAGCAGAGGCATTTCCGTGGATTGAGCCACCTTGCAGGCGTTCTCCACAGAGGCGAACGCCTTCGCCTCGTCTTCGCCGAAGATTTCGATAACCTGCTTAATCCAAGCCGCCTCGCTATTGCAGATGTATCTGAGCAGGCAGGCTTCACGATAGATGAAGTTGTTGCGGTTGCCATGGGCAGGAGCACCGCCCATCAGCTCCACCAGCGCCTTGGTAATCTCCTCGTAAGGAACGCCATCGTAGGTTTGCTCATACTGCGCAGCATTGGCAGCCTTTCTCGCCTTCTCCTCCTCGCTCTCGATGGGTTGGAAATCTACGGTTGGAGCAGATGCTGAAGAGGCAGAAGAACCCTGTGAAGATTGACCATAAGCAGACGGATTCTGCTGGGCTAATGAATTCTGCTGGGCTGATGGATTCTGTTGGGCAGTGCGATGCTTTGCAGAATCAATATCCAATGGACGGCCGTCGATGTCCAATCCTCTCTTTCTATAAGCCTCACGATATTCTGCCACGGCCTCCTCGTCCAGACGCTTGTACCAGTCGTCGGCAGTATAAATCTGGCTCACGGCATCGGTAATGAAGATGATGCGCTCGGGGGTAATGCAGCTAGGGTCTTCGGTGGCATGGATGAGCTTGCAGAAGGCACTCTGCGCCTCGGCGATGGTCATTCCCACCGGGATACGGATGTCGATGTGGGCCTTGTTGCGAGCCGAACGTTCCACGTGAAGCACTTTCCCCTTCCAAAGCTCGATGTCATCGGCAGAGAAAATCTTCTCTCTGAAAAGCTTCTCCTCTGCATCATCAAACATGCCGTTCAGGAGCAGGGCATTCTTCACCGCCGTCTCCACCTCCTCCGGGTTGTCGATGTCAACGGTGGTTTGGAAGGTGAAGGCCTCCGGGTCGATGGTTTTCTGGGCACGATGGTCGTCGAGGAAGTGATAGTAGTGAGGCGAGCGGAACGGCAACTGCTTCTTCAGGAAGCCCACCTGCTTATCCAGCAGCTTGTAGGCCTCGCCCGCCTTCATCTCCTCCTGCTTGGCGGTAAGGTCGCGAATCTGCCCTACGAGCTGGGCGAGCCAAGGCTGCTTGGTAAGCTCGGTGTAGTAATCGAGAAGATAAGTAGAAATCTTACCCATGTTCGCATTGCGATTAGGGTTCATGGCGATGAGACGACGGCTCATCTGCTTGCATTCATCAAAAGTTAAAATCATATTCATAAAATAAAAATTAAATTTTGTTGTAAGTAAATAGGCAGATTGTTTCCAAAACTGCCACTCTCCATTTTGAAAAGCGATGCAAAGTTAAGGAATAAAAGAAGCGTTTCCAAATGTTTGGGAAAATAAGATTGTAGGGGTATAATGAAAGGCGGAAATGGTATAAAAGGGCGGAAAAGCGGTATAAAAAGGGTATAATAGTTTGGGGAAAAAGGAAGAAAAGAAAGCAATAGGGCATCCTAACTGCCGTCCCCGAAGGGGGCGAATGTGAATAACCGCTGGTGGAATGACCGAAGGGAATGGAACCTGCGGATAACTGATACTCTCTCTGCCGTCCCCGAAGGGGGCGAACAGGAGCAAGACTGGGTGTTGTTCGCCCCCTTTGGGGACGCCTTCTCCCTCCCTGATGCTTATCCGCAGGTTCCATTCCCTTCGGTCATTCCACCAGCGGTTATTGAAAGTTGGCCCCCTTCGGGGACCGTAGATTACTTGCGAAAACAAGAATAGGCACATTCCAAAGAATCCTCATCCAAAGAATCCTCATCCAAAGAATCCTCATCCAAAGAATCCTCATCCAAAGAATCCTCATC
>CAKQCH010000055.1:0-16201 GCA_934216735.1 uncultured Prevotella sp. | reverse complement strand
TGAATTAAACTCGATAGTCAGCGAAATCATTTCGATGTCCTTGCCCGACAGCTATTGGGTGGAAGCGGAACTCTCCGAGGCTCGCGAGGGCTACGGCGGGCACTGCTATCTGGAACTCATCCAGAAAGATGAACAGTCAAATACGCCCGTAGCCAAGGCTCATGCCAACTGCTGGCGAAACCGCTGGATGCTCATCAAGCCGAATTTCGAGCGAATCACCGGACAGCGCATTCATGCCGGCATGAAGGTGCTGCTCAAGGTGCACGCCCAGTTTCATGAAAACTATGGCTTCTCATGGATTGTGGACGATATCGACCCTAACTATACGATGGGCGATATGGCACGCAAGCGACAGGAAATCATCAATACGCTGAAGGCTGAAGGCGTCTTCGATCTGCAGAAGGAACTGGTGCTCCCGATGTTCTGCCAGCGCATCGCCGTGATTTCGAGTGCCACCGCCGCCGGATATGGCGATTTCTGCAATCAGCTAGCCGATAACGACTACGGTTTGCAGTTCACCACCCGTCTCTTTCCTGCCACGATGCAGGGGGAGGGAGTGGAGCAGAGCGTCATCGCTGCCCTGGATAGCATCAATGCCGAATGGGAGGAATACGATTGCGTGGTCATCATCCGAGGAGGAGGAGCCACCAGCGACCTGTCGGGTTTCGACACCCTGGCACTTGCCGAGAATGTGGCCAACTTCCCGCTGCCTATCATCACGGGAATAGGTCACGAAAGAGACGAAAGCGTATTGGATATGATTTCCTTCCAGCGTGTCAAGACGCCGACTGCCGCTGCCGCCTTCCTCATCAACCATCTCACCGAGGTTTATGCCCGTGTGATGAATGCGCAGGAAGCCATCGTGCAGAACGTGAAGCACCGCTTGCAGGTAGAGAAGATGAGGCTAGAAAGATTGAGCACCACCATCCCCGTTCAGTTTTCGCTGGTAAAGACTAAGCAGGGTGCCTATCTCGACCGTCTGATGAATCGTCTCACCACGAATCTGCAATCCAAGGTTGCAAATGCCCAGCGCAAGTTCGAAATCATCTCCCAGAACATCCAGCCGGTATTGGAAAGAAAGATGCTCAACGAAAGCCATCGCCTCCAGCTCCTCGAGCAGCGCATCCAGTCGCAAGACCCCGCCCTGCTGCTGAAACGTGGCTACAGCATCACGCTGAAAGATGGCAAGAGCGTCCGCTCCGCCTCGCAGCTGAAGTCTGGCGACATGATAGAAACGAAATTCGCCGAAGGCAGCGTGAAGGCAGAAGTAATGAATAATTTATAGTTAACTGAACTTTCGCAAGTATCTCACCCACACGCCCTGAAAGGGCAGAAGCTCCTAGCCCAGGGCAGCGCCCTGGGTAATAAAGGCCGCAATCCTGTCGCCCTGTAAGGGCAAAAGCTTTAAAATATCCACTGTTAACTGTTAACTCCAAAACAAAATGAAACTATGGCAAAAGAAGAAATGAAATACGAGCAAGCCGTAAGAGAGCTTGAACAAATCGTAGAAAGAATGGAAAACGATGAACTCGACATCGACCAGCTCTCCGAACAGTTGAAACGTGCCAAGGTCCTGGTGAAACTCTGCAAGGATAAACTCACCAAAACCGATGAGGAGATCAAGAAACTGCTCAGCGAAGATTGATTCCCCAAAAATGCTATATTCTGGCATAAATTCGGCAAAATCATGCCCGAAAATGGTGTAAACCCATAAAATGATAACGTTTTTATTAAATTTATCGCAAAATAGTTGCAGATTAGTAGAATATTTTGTACTTTTGCAGATAAATATTAGTAGAACATTTTAAAAATAGGATGTTATGAAAGACTTAGATTGGTCTAATTTGTCATTTGGCTATCGCCAGACTGACTACAATGTTCGTTGTTACTATCGCGACGGCAAATGGGGCGAAATAGAAGTTTGCTCTGATGAGTATTTGAAATTGCACATGGCTGCCACCTGCCTGCACTATGGTCAGGAGGCTTTCGAAGGCTTGAAGGCTTACCGTTGTCCAGACGGTAAGGTGCGCGTGTTCCGTATGGACGAGAACGCTGCCCGCTTGCAGAGCACATGCCGTGGTATCCTGATGCCAGAGGTGCCAACAGAACTCTTCGAGGAGATGGTTAAGAAGGTGGTCCGCCTGAACCAGGAGTGGATTCCTACCTACGAGAGCGGTGCTACACTCTATATCCGTCCTTTGCTCATCGGTACAAGTCCTCAGGTGGGTGTACACCCTTCTAAGGAGTATTGCTTCCTGATTTTCGTAACCCCAGTGGGTCCATACTTCAAGGGTGGATTCTCTACCAACCCATACGTCATCATTCGTGATTTCGACCGCTCTGCTCCTCTCGGAACAGGTATTTATAAGGTGGGTGGTAACTACGCTGCTTCCCTCAGAGCCAACTCTATCGCTCACGAAAAGGGTTACGCCTGCGAGTTCTATCTCGACGCCAAGGAGAAGAAATACATGGATGAGTGTGGTGCTGCCAACTTCTTCGGTATCAAGAACAATACATACGTTACTCCTAAGAGTACATCTATCCTCCCATCTATCACCAACAAGAGCTTGATGCAGTTGGCTGAGGATTTGGGCATGAAGGTAGAGCGTCGTCAGATTCCTGAGGATGAGCTGGATACATTCGAGGAGGCTGGTGCCTGCGGTACGGCTGCCGTAATCAGTCCTATCAGCTACATCGACGATTTGGATACAGGCAAGCGCTACAACTTCGGTGAGAAGCCAGGTCCTATCTCTAAGCACCTGTATGATACCCTCCGTGGAATCCAGTATGGTACCATCGAGGACAAGCACGGTTGGACAACCGTAGTTATCGAGTAATCCGATAGTTATCGAGTAATCCGATGTTTTTTCGGGATAATCCGATAGCTTCTTTATTGAGCAAAAACCAATAAGAGATAATTTTTAGATCAGAGCACTTTGAGGAGTTTCCGCTTCTTGGAGTGCTTTTTTTATTTTCATTTCTCTCTTCTCTAATCGTCTTTTTCTCTTCTCTTATCCAGCACTAGGGTTAACAGGGTTAACAGTTAACAGCTGATTTTTCAAGGGTCCCCCCCTCGCGTACATTATTATATTATAATATATATATACTTCTTTTATAGTAAGGGGAGGGATACCCATGCATTTTTTGGCTGTTAACTGTTAACCCTGTTAACCCTGCCAACTATCAAGTATCAACTATCAACTGTCAATTCTGTCTAATAAAAGATGCCTCTCCCTGGTCATCATAGAAGACCAAAGAGAGGCATCATAGAAGACCCGAAAGAGGCTTCATATATAGTTTAAGCCAGCAGAAAACTATGAGTTGCGGGCAGTAAAACTATGAGTTAGGATTTTTAACGTTTTCCTTATTTCAATACCGGGAATACATAATATTCTCTATCTACGTCGAAATCCAATGCCCACTGGTCGATAATTACATTGTCATCCAATGCCTTGATATCGATGGTGTGATAACCGTCGAGAAGGGTAACGTAGAAACTCTTCAGCACCTGACCACGCCAGATGCCAAACTTGCCGTCCTTGCTTCGGGTATCCTCCATCATCTGGCAAACCACCGGTTCGGCATTGTCGATGCTCACACTCACTCGCATATCCTTCGTATTCGACAGATAACCCGGAATCACGGCAAGCGTGAAGCGGGCATCGCCCAACTGACTGCTTGCAAATCTATAGCGCAGACTCGCTCCCTTAGGCAACTTCACGGCTTTGTTGCTGTGACCCAATAAAGGCTTCAGCTCTATATCCTGTGCTGTCTGACCCTTCAGGGCAGGGGCTTTCGTATAACTCGTATAGTCGTATGCATTCTTGGCGATGATAGGCTTGGTGAAGTTTACCAGCGGCTGAAGATCCTGATCTCTGTCGAAGGCTTCTCCCTTCAATTGCTTGATTTCGCTGGCTGTAAGGTTTCCCGGCAACTGTGGGGCTTGCATCTCGGCACCATTGGTAGTGATGAAGTTGCTCCATTTGCCCTTGTCCAACTTCATATAATAGGCGTTGAGCTGCTTCAGAGTGCTGTAGGCGCTGAGGCTCACGGCAGCGGCAGCCTTGGCTTCATCGTCGTTCGGGAACAATCCCGGGCGGGCGATGTCTCTAGCCTCCTGTGCCTCCAGTTCCTTTTCGGCGATGAGGGCAGCCGAGAAGATAGGGTATTTCACGATCTCGAAGAAACCGTCGCGCTGGTTGGCTGGCAGGGTCTTCTCGATGTTCACCGTCTTCGTCTTCAATAAATCATAGTTGTAGAGGAAACGCTCCAGCTCGTTGCCGAACTCGCCCGAATGGAACTCGGTGTCGCCGTATGGCAGGGCCATGTAGGCTGGTTGGCGGATGCTGGTGAGATGGTAGTACTCCTCCATGAGCGGCTGGATCTTCTTGCCGGCAATGCTTCCGAAAAGCTGGTTGAGCCACGACTGCAGATAGTTTCTGATACCCGCCTTGAGCGCATACGGGTTCCAGGCAAGATCCGACATCATGGCAAGCTGCAAGGGTGCCTTCTTGGGATTGGTTACGTTGGCTATCCAGGCACAGTCCTCGTCGTTATGAGCCTCATGGCGGTGGGATTTCTCGTGGCGTTCTGATTTGGTTTCCAGATAATCCCTGTTGTTGAGCATATCGAGTACCAGGCCCGGAGCCACATTCTCGATAGGCATTTCGGCGTTGTCGCAAACCATCTTCACGTTCTCGATGGTTTTTCTGTGCTTCTTCTTGTGCTTCTTGCCCGTCCATTCCGTCACCTTGTAGTTGTCGGCGATGCAGATGTCGAAACTGTCTACCACAGCCTTGTTGTAGGTGGCGTCGTGCTTGCCGGCTACCTGCCAGAGGGTGTTGTATTTCAGGCGCAGCATCAGGCGGGCAATGCGGCTGTAGTTCTCAGGCTTCATCCACTTGCTGCTGTTGAGCGCAAGACCTCTGAATTCGATTCTCGGGATGCCTGTCCATTGCTGGTCAACAGGGGTGAAGAGGCTCTTGCGTGGTTGAGGCTTCAGGTCGTACCAATCCGTCCAGGGTGAAACACCTGCCATCTTCGAGAGTTCGAGGATGGCGTAGGCGGTGCCTCGGGCGTTGCTTCCCACCACAATCAGCTTGTTCTTTCTTACTCCGATGAAGTAGGCGTCCTTGGTGGTGATGATTTTCTGAACGGGCGCACCGAGTTTCTCCAAACCTGAAAACTCCTTGTTGCTGAGCTGGTCGAGCTGGAATATCTGGATAGGAGCGGCGGTTTTCTGGCGGGCAGCATTTCCGGTTACTGCCTTCATGTCGTTCTCGAAAAGATTGAGAGCGATTTTTACCACAGGAGCAGTCTTAGCGTTGATGTTGTAGCTTACCTGGCCATTGGCATCTGTCCAGTAAACATTGGGTGCTGAAGCATCCACAACCTTGTGGCTCCTGATGGCTGCGGCAGGTTCGGTTGCCGAAAGATTCGAAGTGAATCCAGCCAAGCCCAAGGTGATGCATATTATAATCTTCTTATAATTCATTTTCTTCGTTTTTAAACGTTGATTGTTCATTAAATGACGTTGTTCGTCGATATTTCGAACCGATGTTCGTCGATATTTGAACCGATGTTCGTCGTTAAGTGCGAAACTTCGCATTTTGCAGTTTTGCAAAGATACATAAAAGTGTTTAATATCTGAAATAATTTAGTTTTTATTTGCTTATTACATTATTTATTATTACTTTTGCAGAAGATTTTATGTTTGTAGCACAGTTTAAAAAAGTGGGAACTATGGTATTCAAGTCGAAAATTGATATGTGGTTGGTAATATTTTGCTTTGGTTTCTCAACCATTGCCATAATTCCTATTCTCTTTATTGATTTTAATAGTTGGGATTTGATACTGCCAACTTTATTATTTGTATTTTTAGCTGATATTTTTTGTAATACCAAGTATGTTGTGTCTAATCACATACTAATAGTCAAGTGTGGCTCATTTTTTAGGGCTAAATATGATATAAAAAAAATAAAGCAAATTGAGGAATCTCATACCTGGGAAAGTGCTCCGGCATTGTCGTTATCTCGGATAAGAATCTTATTTGTTGATGGGAAAAGTGTTTTAATTTCACCAAAAGATAGGGCTCAATTTTTGGACTTATTATATTCCGTAAACAATAAAATAAAGATGTAGAGATGGCAAAGCGGTGCCTTGGGCGTTTAATATCTGAAATAATTTAGTTTTTATTTGCTTATTACATTATTTATTATTACTTTTGCACAAGACAAAATTAAAAATTATGACATTATATCCAAAATTGATAGAAGAGGCTCTTGCTACGGTGATTTATCCGGGCACCAAGAAGAACCTCATCGAGAGCGAGATGCTGGCAGATACGCCTAGCATCAACGGTATGAAAGTGAAGGTGGTTCTGCTTTTCCCTCGTGATACGGATCCTTTCCTGAAGAGTACCGTGAAGGCGGCTGAGGCTGCCATCCATTATCATATCTCTAAGGAGGTAGAGGTGGAGATTGTTACTGAGTTCAAGTCGGCTCCTCGTCCAGAGGTGGGCAAAATGCTTCCTCAGGTGAAGAACGTCATCGCCGTAAGTTCGGGCAAGGGTGGAGTTGGCAAGAGTACGGTTTCTGCCAATCTCGCCATCGCACTTGCCAAGTTGGGCTACAAGGTGGGCTTGCTCGATACCGATATCTTCGGTCCTTCTATGCCTAAGATGTTTGGCGTAGAGGAGGAGCGTCCTTATTCTGTTCACAAGGATGGCAGAGATTTGATTGAACCTGTAGAGAAGTATGGCGTGAAACTGCTGAGTATCGGTTTCTTCGTAAGTCCTACTACGGCTACCTTGTGGCGTGGCGGTATGGCTTGCTCTGCCCTGAAGCAGCTGATTGCGGATGCTGATTGGGGTGAGTTGGATTACTTTATCCTCGATACGCCTCCTGGCACCAGCGATATTCATCTTACTTTGCTCCAGACGCTCGCCATCACGGGTGCGGTGATCGTAAGTACGCCTCAGCAGGTGGCGCTTGCCGATGCGAGAAAGGGTATTGACATGTATCAGAATGATAAGGTGAATGTGCCTATCCTGGGTCTCATCGAGAACATGGCTTATTTTACGCCTGCCGAGTTGCCTGAGAACAAGTATTACATCTTCGGTAAGGAGGGTTGCAAGAACCTCGCCAAGGAGATGAATGTGCCATTGCTGGCGCAGATTCCTATTGTTCAGAGCATCTGTGAGGGTGGTGATGATGGTGCGCCTGCTGCAACCAAGGTTGATTCCGTTACGGGTCAGGCTTTCCTGAGCCTTGCCCAGAGCATCGTTACCGTGGTGAACCGCAGAAATGCCGAGAAGGCTCCAACCAAGATTGTTAGTACACACAAGTAATCTATTCGGTTAGGTTTAAATACAAAAAGCTAGGATTGCCCGCAAGCAGTCCTAGCTTTATTTTTATCTCAGGGGTTAACAGGTTAACAGTTAACAGCTGTTTTTTGTATGGTCAACCCTCCGATTCTTCAATTCTGACTTTTAATTTTTTGCTTCCAGAAGCTCTTCTGCCTCATCCTCTTCTTCTGCAACTTCGGCAGTAAGATTGGCCTTGAGTCTTGCTGAGCGCAACTGAAGTCTGAAAACCAGGCAGGTGGCGAGGAAATAGGCACCGGTCTGTATCCAAAGGGCTCTGAACTCTGGTAGAATGTCGGCTAGCGATGCTCCCATGCTGCTGATTCTGAGGAATCCTCTTATACCGAAAGTGGATGGGAAAACCCAGGCAAAACCTTGCCAGAAGGCAGGAATATTGCTCTGTGGCCACGAAATTCCCGTCATAAAAAGCAATGGTACGGAGGTAAATACCACCAAAAGCATCACGTTCTCACGATATCTTACCAGGCACGATAGCATCAAACCGAAGAATACGCAGGATAGAATGTAGGGCAGGAGGAAACCCAGGATGGTGGTCCAGGTTACCATGCTTACGAAGCCGAACAGCTTCGGCACTACCAGCGTAAGATACATGCCCATTACGGCATAGACCATGAAATAAACCATTGCCTTGCCGAATACGATGCGGAAAATGCCGCCATAATGCTTGCTCACCGGAATCAGTTCGCGGTTTCTGTTCAGTTCTCTCGATGTTCCTGCTGCCATTCCAATGCCCAGCAGCATGGTTTGCTGCAGGATGAGCACCAGCACGCCTGGCAGGATGGCGTTGCCGTATCCGCCGGTGGTGTTGAATATCGGCACTTCATCGAATTCCAATGGATGGGCGGTAAGCTCATCGTCTCTATCCGTGAATCCTCCACCTTTCGAAATCTGAATGCCCGAGTTTATATGGCTCGCCACACTCTGTGCCGTCTGGTAAATCGCCTTGTAGGTAAGCATCAGACTCATGTCGCAATAAACGCCCACATGTGCCTGTTCGCCACGGTTCAATCGGGTGTCGAAGTCGGCTGGGATATAGATGATTCCGTGCACCGCCTGCTTCTGCACCAGCTGCTTCGCCTCGTCGAGACTGTTGCAGTAATAGGTGGCCTTGGCATCGGGAGAGGCATCGTAGTCGCGGATAAACTCTCGGGAGCTATGGCTGTGGCTTAGGTCCACAATCGCCGTATCCACCTCTCTCACCACCTCGTTGTTGTAAATCCACGAGTAGAGCAGCGGATAACCCAGCGGCACCAGGATGCAGAAGATGAGCACACCTTCGTCGCGGAACACATTGCGCATCTCCGTCTTCCAGATGAAGCACATGTCCCAGATGCCATTGATAATCTTATATAATAAACTGCTTTTCTTCATTACGGTAAGTATTTATATACCAGCATGGCCTTCTTGATGTTCCAGACGGTGAGCATTGGCAGGGCGCAGAAAAGCACTAGCGCACCCCAGTGGAGCACGGCATCGCTCATCGGGAAACCATTGAAGATGTTCATCTGGTAAATCATGTAGTAGTGACGCATAGGGAAGAGCTGACCGATGGCTTCGATAGGGGAATCCATGGCAAAGAGCGGATAGGTGGCTCCGCAGATGGAGAAACTCACCACGCCCCACAGCGAACAGATACTCATCGACATGCGGAGCGAAGGCATCAGTCCGAAGGCAAAGATGCCGAAGCACTGGCAGGCAAGTACGCTCATCACGCCCAGGAGCAAGATAGGCAGTACGCCGCCCGGATGAGGGAATCCCAACACGTAATAGATGTAGAACTCAAAGAGCAGGAAGATGCTCAGGAAGATGAGTGTCTGCGGCAGCATCTTGCCGGCGATGGCGAGATAAGGGTTGTTGTCAGACATGCGCATCCAGTCTCTGGCACGATTGAACTTCAGCTCCGTTCCTATAGAATAAGGTGTAATCAGGAAGATGAAGAGCATGATGAGTCCCGGTACCATCACGGTGGAGAGATAGTAGTTGTAGTTGGCGTATGGGTTGCCAATCATGTGCAGATCTACGGCGATGGGTTGCAGGAAGGTCATGATTTCATCATTCGTCTTTCCCAGTGCCGAGAGCTTCGCCATTCCTGCCGCAGCGCCTCCCAGGGTAGAGATGGTCTTCAAATCTCGGAAGAGCAGGGAACCTGCCGCCAGCGACACGCTGCTGTAATAGAACGAAATCTTAGGCTGTCGGGAAGCCATCAGCCCTGCCTCCGTACCATCGGGAATGACCAGGAAGGCATAGATTTCGTTCTTCTGTATAGCATGTCTTGCCTCAGCGATGTTTTCGTAATGCGACACCACCTTGGTGGTCTGGAAGGCATCGAGCTTATGTACCAGCTGCCGGGAGGTGGCCGAGTGGTCTTGGTCAACGATGCCCACAGGCATATCCGTAGGCACACCTTCCTTCATCAGGGAGGTGAAGAAGATCACCACCACGATGGGGAAGATGACCATGCAGAAGAGATAGATGGGATTCTTCCACATGATGCCGCATTCTCTGAGGGCTATATGATATAATCTCTTGAACATAGAAGTTATTTAATGATGAGTGACATTCCCGGGCGCAAACCATCGAGCTTGGTGATAGGACGTGCCTTCACCTCGAAGGTCTTGCGGTCGTAATCGCCATTGTCCTTGGTGGCCTTCCAGGTGGCATAAGAGCCCTGGTCCTTCAGGTAATACACCTTCATCTTGATTTCCTTGTTGAAGGCAGGAACGAAAGCGGTGAACTCATCGCCCTTGTTCAAACCCTGCAGATGGTCTTCGCGCACATTGAAAGTGCCCCACATATCGCTCATGATAGAGATGCTCATGATTGGGGAACCGAGACCTACCAGCTCGCCTACCTTAGGATAAACGTTGCTTACCTCGCCCTCGCACTGGGCCACCTGAACGGTCTCCTTCAGGAGATTCTTCACTACATCCACTGCGCTCTTCGAAGCCTGGGTGTTGTTGGCAGCCATGCGCTTCTCCTGCTCACGGGCTCCGTTCTTCGCCATTTCATACTGGCTTCTGGCTGCTGCTACCTGAGCCTCTGTAGCCTTGTAGGCAGCGAAAGCCTCGTCGCGCTTCTGACCGCTGATGACGCCCTCGTTGTAGAGGTTCTGCATGCGGTCGTAGGTTTTCTTGGCGATGGTAGCGGCTGCTTCTGCCTGCTGAACCAGCTGGAAGGCACCCTGAATCTGTTCCTTGCGGGCACCGGCATCAGTAAGATCCTTCATTGCCTCGGCTGCGGCATTGGTAGCCTGGAGCATCTGCTCCTGCGATTTCATCTCTGGAACTTCGAGGATGGCGAGGGTGTCGCCCACGTGAACGTAGTCGCCCTCCTTCACTCTTAATTCTACTACACGACCCGGCAACTTGCAGGATACTCTGTATTCTGATACTTCCACTTCGCCCTGGATGGTATCGTCCTTCTGTTCCAAGGTGAAGAAACCGATGACACCCACGAGGATGACTACTGCCGTAAATCCGATAACGGCGAGCAATATGTTATTATGTTGTGATTTCTTAGACATATTCTTCTGATTTTTATTTTATGTTTTTATAATTACTGCAGGATTCCCAGTGCCTTGTTCAGGCCCACCTGAGTCAGTTTCACGTCGATTTCTGCGTCAATCTTCTGGCTTTGAGCCTGCTGCCAGGCGGTCTGTGCAGCCATCACGTCGGTCACCTCCATCACGCCTTCCTTGAATCCAAGGTTGGCGCATCTCAGGTTTTCCTCGGCACTGTCGATGTTCTTCATCGCCATGCTGAGCTTCTTCTGTGCCTCCTTTACCTTAAACTGGCTTTGGGCAATCTGAAGATGGATTTTCTCGCGGGTATCGTCGAGATTCATCTGGGCGATGTTGCTGGCTGCCTTGGCTGCACGCACCTTGTAGGCTCCGTCGAACCAGTTCCATACCGGCACCTGAACGATGACGCCCACATTCCATACACCTGCAAACTTCTTCTCGAAACCATTGAAAACATTCGGATTCGAGATGGTGTATCCGCCGGTTAAAGCCACATGTGGCAGATAGACGGCACGCACCAGATTGGTGGCCTGCTTCGAGATGTCGAGGGTGTTCTGCAGCATGCGCAACTCCGGACGGGTGTTCATCGCTGAATCGGATGCGGCTACCCGCTGCTGCTCCGTATCTACAGGTGTTCCTGACAGTGCCAGCGACACCTTGTCTTCATCGGCAAGGGTTATCTGCTGGTTCATCGGGATTCCGCAGAGCTGACAGAGCAGCATCTTCGAGAGCACCAGACCGTCTTCTGCCTGGGTAATCTTCATCTCGGCTTCGTTCACCTTCACATCTACCTTCAGTCCATCGGCCTTGGTGGCTACTCCCTGCTGAATCATCTTATGCACATCCTCGTTCAGCTTCTTCACGAGTTCGTGATAGCTGGTGGCAAGTTTGTACTTCTGTTTCAGGGAAACGGCGAGCCAGTAGGCTTGGTCGATGCTGTAGAGGGTCTGCTGGGTCTGCATGTCGAGGTCGTTGTCGGCGATTTGCTCCCCGATGTCGGCTATCTTGTTGGCTGCGATGATGGCTCCACCCATGTAGATAGGCTGTCGCACCATCACGCTACCTGCCCACATGTTGCGGGTATCGGTGCGGAAGGCATCCACCACACTCTGTCCCAGGGCGTTGCCCTGCTGCTGGATAATTCCACCTTTCTCGTTGAGCAATCCGCCAATCTTCTGCGCCTGTTCTGGGGTCAGCAATCCTTTGCCGACCAGTTCGGTCATCATATTGTTGGCGTTGCCTGAAATGCCGCCCAGGATATTGGATCCCAAATTGCTGAATGCTGATTTCTGACCATCATTGAGCAGGGAAATCTCCTTACTGAACCATTCGTATCCGCCCAAGGCATCAACCTTTGGCAAATATTTCGTGCGTGCCGACTTCTTCAGGTTGGTCGCCACGTCTTTCTTGAGCTTAGAGGCATTGAGCTGCTTGTTGTTGCGCAGCGCCATGGCACGGCAACTGTCCAGGTTCAATTCCAGGGATTGAGCTTCGGCGGCAGTCATTGCTCCCATCAGCATGATAAGAGTTAATATTTTTTTCATCCTTTTACAATAATATTATATAATATCGGATGCAAAATTATGGAATTATTCTTAAATGGCAAAGAAAATTTAATTATCAAATCTTTAAGAATCGAAAAATATATTATATTATGGAAAAAAAGAACATACAAGATGAAATCTCGTTGTTCTTTTTCTCCTAAATGATATGATAAGTGATCCTGTTTTTATCTGAGATAAGTGGTTCTATTTATCAATGATAAGTGATTCTATTTATCTGAGATAAGTTATTCAAATTCAACGTTTATTTCTCCTGCCCATTCCGGATTGAATAGGATGTTGAATCCGCCATTTCCTTTATCGTCTTCATCTTCTCCATCGCCGCCACCCGGATTGTCGCCGGAACTTTCGGCTAGGCTGATGTTTGCCTTGGTGATGTAGTTGCACTTCACCTCGATGTTGTCTTTATCCAGTTCCCTGATGGTTTTGCCGTCAGCGTCGAGAATGCTGATTTTCATGTTCAGTCCCTGACTGTCTTCATGAGGGAAGGTATATACGGAATAGTCTCTCTGGTCTTTAGCCAGTTTGAAGATTTCTGTCTGGCGGCTGTTTACGCATCCATAACCGCTGGTGGCGTCGAGGGTGCTGCTGCCTCCCGTGTAGTAGAACTTGATGCTTCGGGCATTGGCTGGGATGACGGAGTCGGTGATGTGGACCTTGAATTGTGCCACGGCTCGTTTCAGTTCTATCGTTTCTTCGTTTTCCTCGCTGGTGATATTGATTCTGCCGTAATAATAAAAGGTGTCGGTGAGTTTGTTGTTGCTGAATTTTATCTTTTCGGGTGAACTGATGGTGCAGTTGCCGGCTCCATTATGTCCGATGATGACTACCCGGTATTCGCCTTCGTCCAGGGCGACGGAGAGGTTGCCGTATCCCTTGTCTGTAGACAGGGTGTTGAGGGTCTTCACCTTTCCTATTTCATCGAAGATGCCGAGTGAGAGTCGGGAGCATACTTTCTCCAGCGGGATGGCATTGCTGTCGGTTGCCTTGGTGTTGAATCCAGACAACTGAGTGTTGAATCCAGCAGCCTTGGTGTTGAATTCTGTCGACTGATTCTTTCCCATGGAGACATGGAAGGTTACATTGGCGTTTGCATCATGTGGGTCAGTACTCGTTTCATCGAGTGCAAACTTTTCGCATGAAGTAAGCGTCGCTACTAGCATCATCAGGAAGGATGCTACGAGAGCGTAGTTCTTCTTCTTCATAATCTTTATAATCTTTTAGGTTTTTGGATTGCTTTCCTATGCATGGGTCAAGATGTTTTCTTGTGCATGAAAGTCGAAGCAAATATACGTTTTTTCTGCGAAAGTGGCAAGGAAAATTTAAAAAATCTGCATTTCTTTTGCTAATTATCTGTTTTTTAGTAATTTTGCACCTGAAAATCAGAGCAAGATGAGGCTTACACCTCTTTATATATATTAAGGTTTAAAAGACATATTTATGGATAAGAAGATAAAAGCATTGTTTTTCGACATCGACGGCACGTTGGTGAGTTTCAAGACCCACAGGATTCCGCAGAGTACTGTGGATGCTTTGGAGCAGGCTAAGAAGAATGGGGTAGAGGTTTATATCTCTACGGGACGCCCCAAGCAGATCATCAACAACCTGGGGCAGATAGAGCATCTTATCGATGGTTACATCACTGCCAATGGTGCCCGCTGTTTTGTGGAGGATACCCTGGTGAGCCAGCATGCCATCCTGCCTTCGGATGTGAAGAAAATCATCGAGGCTGCTGATAGAGATAACTATCCTGCCATCGTGGTCAGCGAGACTCGTTTTGCCATTCATCATTATACCGACGAGGTTTATGAGATTTTCTGCAAGGGATTGGGGGTAGACAGCAGCGTTTTCGTCACCGATATCAACAGTTTGGGTGATGAGGCTATCCTGCAGGTTACTCCTTTCTGCACCGTGGAGCAGGAGGCGCTCCTGATGCCTACGCTCGAAAATTGTACTTCCGGCAGATGGCATCCTGCCTTTACCGACATCACGGCAAGTGGTGCTGATAAGGGCAAGGGACTTCATGCCATGGCAGATTATCTGGGCTTGAACATTGAAGAGACGATGGCCTTCGGCGATGGCGGCAACGATATCTCTATCATCAAGGAAGCTGGAGTGGGTGTGGCAATGGGCAATGCCGGCGAAGAACTGAAGCAGGTGGCCGATTACATTACCACCCATGTAGATGAGGATGGAGTTAGGAATGCCCTGCTGAAGTATGGAGTAATCTAAAGAGCAGCTTTTTGATATTAATCCTTACCTTTTGTCTCTTTTTAGTTCTAAATAGTTTCTAAAAGTAAATAAATATGCGGATAATATACGAAAAAGATAGAAAAATAAGGTAATTGTGGTGTTTTGTTATCAAAAAGTTTGTTTATTTTATAAAATGTATGTATCTTTGCACCCGAATTTGTAAGTTGTTAAACAAAAGAGGGATGATTTGTGACAAAAAGCTATGTTTGTAAGGGCACTTGTCATATAAGAGATAATGAATATAAAGATATAAGGCAAAGTGATTTTGCCTCGTTGTTGACAATGTCAACACTTATATCTCTCTCGTCTTGGGGACCGGCAGTGGCCGGTCCCCTTTTTCTTTTTAGAGAGATTTCTTTCTTTATAAATGAAGTACTATTGATAGATGAAGTAGTTGCCTCCATCGCTTTGGCAATACTTCTTCAGAAGCTGGATGATGTACTCAGCATTCTCGCGAACATGCTGTTCGTCTCCATCATATCCGTTGATGAGAACCACCAGGTGGGTAGTGTCGCTATTCATCTTGGTTCGCTCATTGTCGCTGGTTGGAGTTCCCACACCACCGATATTGTCTCGGTAAACAGGCAGGCCTTCGATGTTGATTATGCCTCTGCCGATGCCCTCGTATGGTTCGCCTGCCTTGCCCACACCTAGGGTCAGAGTGTCTCCCTCAAACTTATCGGCGTCAAAACCGCCGATGCTGTAGCCGTAGGCGATGCTTGCCAGGTTCACCAGGTCCACCAGCGTGTCTCTTTGATAGAGTTCCTTGCCCTGCAGCATTCTTCGGATGAGTGCTTCGGAAGCAGGGCGATAGCGCGAAGGGTCCTTGCCGCAGGCACGATACACCTTTCGAGTGGCAGCGATGCCGCTCATCTCTTTCAGGGATTCCGTGGTCAGCGTCTCCTTATACTTCTCGCCAAGTGCATGAATCTCATCCCAGAGTTCCTGGCAATATGGGGTGTTTACTACATTGGCTTCTACGCATGCGCCTACAAAGGTGGGGCAAACTGATTCGATTTCTTCTGATACAATAATTTTCATGATGAATTTCCGTTTTCTGTTAAACCTAACTGATTGGTAGAGCAAAAGTACGAAGAAATATTGGAATAGCCAAAAGTTCACCCTGTTTTTATCGTATATTAAATATGTTTGCGTATGCGTACGCCTATGGGTATGCGTGCCTGTGTGCCTGCACACACATGACATGTGTGTATGTATATTATAAGGAGTAAAAAGAAAGAAAAATGCTTATAATTGTTTATAACTGTTAAAATGCAAGGTAAAATCAAACTTTTTTCGTGAAAAATTTGGTGGATTCAAGAATTGTTCGTACTTTTGCACTCGCTTTTGAGAAATCAAGCATTACTCAAAGCAACAGAAGAAAGAGTTCTTTGAAAGATTTTAAATAAACAGACAAGTAGTACAAGAAGCGGTTAACTTCTTAGAAATAAGAAAGTTGACTGGGTAAAAGAAACGAACCGT
>CAKQCH010000054.1:0-16529 GCA_934216735.1 uncultured Prevotella sp. | reverse complement strand
CTGCCGATGAGGACAGGAGTCTCCACCTCCATGAAGTTCTGAGCATCGAGGAAGTTGCGAATCAAGATACACATACGGTGGCGCAACTCCAAGTTCTTACGCACAGCAGGGCGGCGCAAGTCGAGATAACGATATTTCATGCGAATATCGTCACCGCCATCGGTGTTGTCCTCGATAGTAAAAGGAGGAGTCTGGCTCTGAGAAAGCACATTAAGCTCCTTTACCAGGATTTCGATATCGCCAGTATCCATCTTAGGATTCTTGCTCTGTCGCTCGCTTACCACACCCTTAATCTGGATGCAATACTCACGACCCAGCTTGTTGGCAGCATCACACAAATCCTTATCATCGGCCTCATTGAAGACCAGCTGTGTGATACCATAACGGTCGCGCAAGTCAACGAATGTCATACCACCCATTTTCCTTGAGCGCTGTACCCATCCGGCAAGTGTCACTTCCTTGCCAGCATCAGAGAGGCGTAACTCTCCACATGTATTACTTCTGTACATACCTTATTATATTATATAATTTATTTCCAATTTGCAAAGTTACGATAAATAAAGGAAATAACAAAATAAAATCGCAAAAATGTTACAGAAATAACATCTTTGCGATTTTTTAACGGGCAACCGGGCTAGAAACCAGCCCATAGCTGCTATATTTCGTATTTTTTCAAGTAAGTAGTTTCCACTTACATTCATTTTATTTTCTGGCATTCATTTTATTTTCTGGCATTCCTGAAAGCCTGGCGATGGAACTGCTCCTCAGCCTTGATGATGCGGAGCACCTTGCTGGCTGGCAGGATATACAGAAATCGGGAATGATATTCCTGCTGCAACTGTTTCATCTCAATATCAAGTTCGTCCTGGCAGCGGATAGCTTCTTCACATGCCCGTTCATCCTTCGGATTGACAAAATGAAAGCGGCGCATCGCATCAAAATGCGAGCGCATCTTCTTCATCATCTGGCGATAAACCGGGAAGAACCTGGCTGCCTCCCTAGGGGTGAGTGCGGCATGGGTAGTGATGTATTGCTCCAAATCTGCCTCGAAGCGCTTCGGGTCAAACGGAGGGCGCTGCTTCTTAGGATTGCCGGCAAATCCATCTGTGCCCGACATGCTCAACATACCGATCATCATCACCGACAGAAGTACCGTCAGTTTGCTTTTTATGATTTTTATGAGTTGCTTCATCATTTTCTTGCTTTCTTTTTTTGAACGTTTACTACTCTTCTAAGTTGCATTAACGAGACATTCTAGTTCTCAGCCACAAGTTGGGCATAGAAATCCTGGCTATCCATCATGGCATAGTCTGCCATCTGGTCAAAGCTGGCATCTTCGCTGTTATAGTTCGACTGGATTCCTGCTGTATGACTTGCATGCACCATCTGGCCATTATCCTTTTCTGCATGCTGCAAACCAACTAACATACCTCCTCCCAGCAAGACAACAGCAGCAATGGCAGCAGCTATCTTACCCATACCCATTCGCTTCCACAGAGAAACCTTCATGGCTTTATGAGAAATCGCAGTGGATACTGCAGGATTGGCAAACTCAACAACCTTCTCTTCTGGTATCTGCGCCATAATCTGGTCTGACAGCTGGTCAAAATATCCAGCAGGCACCTGAAAATGATTGTCCTTGCCAAAAATATCATTTATTTTTTTCTCTTCTTGAATCATATCAATATCCCTTTCTTTATCTTTTAGAGATTCCTTATATTATTGTGACGAAATCACACCCCGAAGGTTTAATACATCTATTCATAAAGATGCAAATATTCTGTTATTTTCTTCACTGCCAGATGATAAGATGCTTTGAGTGCTCCCTCACTGGTATCGAGAATCTTACTGATTTCTGAATATTTCAACTCATCGAAATATTTCAAGGTAAACACCGTGCGCTGCACTTCGGGCAACCGGGCCACAGCTTCCTGCAACCGGGCCTGAGCCTCATCGCCATCAAAGTAGCCATCACTCATCAGTCGTGCCGCTACCCCAGGATCATCTTCTGTACTCACGGTGGAAGAATGAGCAGCCTTCTGCCGTCGAATCAAGTCGAGCGCTTCATTGATAGCTATGCGATAGAGCCAAGTGGCGAGCGATGACTTACCCTGGAAGCTATCCAGATTGTTCCATACCTTGAGAAAGGCATTTTGCAGCACATCATTGGCATCCTCATGATTCAAGACGATACGACGCACCTTCCAGTATAGCGGCTCGCTATACTGCTTCACCAGCACGGCGAATCCTTCTCGCCTGGTGCGTGGTTCCCAGAGCATTTCTATCATCTCTTTATCACTGAGTTCCATAATCTTATATGACCTTATTGATGTTTCACTTTATGTTATTTACTACAGATATTTCTTCAACAAGCCGTATATCACTTCATCGAATCCATAGACATCCGGATAGTTAGCCATTCCGCCAGCAAACGGATAGAGGGTATAATAGGTGATGAAGAGCGGAACCTGCGGATCCACCTTCACGGAGCCCACCACCTTGCTGCGGATATTAAGCGAATCGGCAGTCATGGAATATTCGATGCGCTGCAGGAGCTTAGGGTTCTTTTCTTTCAGCAGGAACTTAGCCAATTCAAACGGCTTCTCCACCCTCACGCAGCCATGCGACACGCCACGATCTTCCTTCTCAAACACGCTTCTGCTGGATGTATCATGCAGATATACAGAAAAGTTATTATCAAACCGGAAGATGATTCTGCCCAAGGCATTGCCCTTTCCGCCCCGCTGCACCACTCCATATTTGCCCGAAACAAGCATACTGCGCGTAACCATAGCCGGATCTACCTCCTTGCCCGTTGAGCGATCGGAAATATAGTAATTTCGAGACTTGAAATAGCCCACGTTTCCCGCATGATGCGCCATATCCTTGAGTATGATACTGCGAGGCACAAACCATTTCGGATTCAGGTCCATCCGCTTGAAATAGCTGGTAAGCAATGGGGTCTTGGTTTTGGTAGAGCCGCACCCTATTCGCATGGACAATGTATCTTGATGATCGATGGCATAAAGATGGTAAGACGGGATATTGACCAGCACATACTTCTGATGCTTCTCAGGACTATCCGCCTGTCGCCAGCGGCAACGTTCCATATTCACCAGAATCTTGGCTCTCATCGCCTTGCCCAATCCCGGCATCTGCAACTTCTTAGCCAACTGCTCATAAAATGCAGACTTGGGTTGCACATCATGCAGAAAAGCAGTCAAGGTATTGGAAACAGCGTTCTGATCATCCCCTGTACCATCGCTTTTACCACTCTTTACAATCTGCTGTAAAGCAAGAAGATAGAAATGATCATTGGCATGATCTATCTTCACATCATAGAGTCCTCGATACCTTACGGGGCGCTTGATGGAATCGTATGGATTGGGATCGATGCTGTCGAGACGATTGAGCACAAAAGAAGGATTGACATAGCCAAATCGCTGTCCACCTGCATAGCGCAGATACGACTTGGTGAGTCGGTATTCCAATCTGGCAAGCACATGGTTAATATCCTCCATACCCTCGCCCAATTGCAGTTCACGGAGTCGAAGCAGGTCATTCTCTATGTTTTTCACAAAGAAATGCTTCGGATTGAACCCCATGTCCCCCACTCGCTGAAGATAAGTAAGCAAGGTGTCGGCACGATGGTCCACACCATGTCGGTCAATCCAAAGGAAACCACCCTTGTTGCGGTAATATCTCTTGGTATGCTGGTCAGCCACGGTAGTGCCGCCGTCATTGCGCATCAAGCTATCCATCAACTCCCTAATAGCCTGTGAGTTGATGGCATAGTTCGGATTACGCATTTTCTGATAGTATTCTAACGATAATCCTACATTGCTATTCGGCTCATGCTCCTTGCATGATAACAAAGCCAGGCATAACAATGCAGGAATCAAATTAAAAAGTCTCACTGACATATCACTATTTGAAGGAAGTACGCCCACGATGCCTCAGAAAAACATCTTCTAAAGACACTGTAACTATCGTCTTACAGTAATCTTGCGAGTAAACGATGGTCCTACCTTAATAATATATACGCCATCAGGCAAAGGAAGGCTGATGCGCTTGTCAACACCATCCACTCTAAACGATTTCACTGCGATGCCAGCCAGATTATAGATGGTAACCACCTGGTTGTTGGCACCGGTAATGTGCATCACACCGTTGCCATAGGTCAGCGTGATGTCCTGCACATCCAAATCAATCAGCTCCACAGCGCTATTGGCAGCCATGGTATTAGCCGGCATTGCGAGCAACATGCCCGCAACAGTTATGATGGTAAATAGAGTTTTCTTCATATCGTTGCAAATTTCGTTAAAATACTTTTTGCAAAGATATAAAAAAAGAAGGAACCCACCACCTTTTTCGGCAGAAAGTTCCTTCTTTTTAAGAATATTTAATCTATAACTTACATAATTCCGTCAGCACGGAGCTTCTCCTGCCACTTCCAGGCAGATGCAAGCACGTCAGAAAGGTTAGCCTCAGCCTTCCAGCCGAGCACCTTGTTAGCCTTGGTACAGTCGCCCCAAATCTTCTCGATATCACCCTCACGACGAGGACCATACTTCCAGTTCAGCTTTACGCCAGTAGCCTTCTCGAAGGTCTCAACGATTTCGAGAGTTGAGTTACCTTTACCGGTACCAATGTTGAAGTACTCAATTGGCTCTGTCTCCTTGTCAAGCACACGAGCCATAGCGCAAACGTGAGCCTTGGCGAGGTCTACTACATAGATGTAGTCGCGGATGCAGGTTCCGTCAGGAGTATCATAGTCGTTACCGAAGATGGTAAGTTCCTTGCGGATGCCCATAGCAGTCTGTGTTACGTAAGGAATCAAGTTGTTTGGCACACCATTAGGCAACTCACCGATTTCAGCAGATGGATGGGCGCCGATTGGGTTGAAGTATCTCAACACGATGCTCTTGATGTTAGCGCCACTATGGATATAGTCGGCAATAATCTGCTCGTTAATTTCCTTGGTGTTACCGTATGGAGAAGTAGCCTTCTGGTGAGGAGCATCCTCAGTAACAGGCAGGTTCTCCGGCTTTGGCTGACCGTAAACGGTGCAGGAAGAAGAGAAGATGATACCCTTTACATTATACTGTGGCATGAGCTCAAGCAGGTTGATGAGCGAAACCAAGTTGTTGCGGTAGTAGAGCAAAGGCTTCTGCACGCTCTCGCCCACAGCCTTGCTGGCTGCAAAGTGGATAATACCCTCGATAGCTGGATACTTCTTGAACACGGCCTCTGTTGCAGCCTTGTCGCGCAAGTCTACCTGCTCGAAAGCAGGGCGAATGCCTGTGATTTTCTCAATACCGTCGAGTACCTCGATCTTAGAGTTAGAGAGGTCATCTACGATTACTACGTTGTAGCCAGCCTGCTGCAACTCTACTGTGGTATGGCTACCGATGAAGCCTGTACCGCCTGTTACCAAAATTGTCTGTTTCATTATCGTTAGCTTTATTGAAAAGTTGATATTCTAATTAACTAGAATCTAGTTACGGATGCAAAAGTACTGCAAAAATATGAAACTACAAAATAAAATCGAAAAAATATCTCGACAAATTCTTTATTTTCAAGAATTAGCTGTAACTTTGCACTTGAAATAACTCGAATATAATTATCAACTAAACGCAAAAAAGATTTTATGGTAGCAAAACATTATGACATAAATCAAGACATGCGATACTTGCAGCTCCTGGCCCAGTCGTTCCCTACTGTGGCTGAGGCGAGCACGGAGATTATCAACCTGCAAGCCATTCTCAACCTCCCGAAGGGCACGGAACATTTCCTTGCCGACATCCACGGAGAGTATGAGGCTTTCCTCCACGTATTGAAAAATGCATCAGGAAACATCAAGCGCAAAGTGAACGAACTCTTCGGCAACACACTGCGCGAACAGGATAAGCGTGAGCTCTGCACTCTCATCTATTATCCGGAACAGATGCTGGAACAGGTGAAACAGCGAGAAGCTGACATTAACGACTGGTATCACATCACCCTGCACCAGCTGGTGGCTGTATGCCGTGATGTATCGAGCAAATACACCCGTTCCAAGGTGCGCAAGTCGTTACCATGCGATTTTTCCTACATCATCCAGGAACTCCTGCATGAGCATACCGAAGACCATGACAAGGCGGCCTACGTCAACGTCATCGTGGATACCATCATCAGCACTGGGCGTGCCGACGACTTCATTGTAGCCATCGCTAACGTCATCCAGCGACTCGCCATCGACCAGCTCCATATTTTGGGCGACATCTACGACCGAGGTCCGGGTGCCCATATCATCCTCGACAAGATGCGCCGCTACCACAGCTGGGATATGCAGTGGGGTAACCACGACGTGCTCTGGATGGGAGCAGCTGCCGGCAACGATGCCTGCATCTGCAACGTTATCCGTCTCTCGCTGCGCTATGCCAACTTGGCTACCCTGGAAGAAGGATACGGCATCAACCTCATCCCACTTGCCACCTTTGCGATGGACACCTACGGCGACGATCCTTGCGAGGAGTTCAAGCCTAAGATGACGGGCGGTGCTGCTGCCATGGACGAGAAGACACAGCGACTCACCTCCTTGATGCACAAGGCCATCGCCGTAATCCAGTTTAAGATAGAAAGTCAACTCTTCCAGAAACACCCGGAATGGAAGATGGAGGGACGCCGACTCTTCGAACAGGTAAACTTCGAGAAGGGAACAGTGATGGTGGACGGAAAGGAATATGAGATGACTTCCTGCAACTTCCCTACCATCGACCCGAAACAGCCTAACAGGCTGAGCCCGGAGGAAGAACTGCTGATGCAGAAACTGCACCACTCCTTCAAGGTTTGCGAAAAACTGCACAAACATATCCGCGTGATGCTTCAGCATGGCTGTATGTATGCCATCTTCAACAACAACCTGCTCTTCCACGCATCTTGCCCACTCAACGAAGACGGCACATTAAAAGAGGTGGAAATCTATCCAGGACAGAAGTATAGCGGAAAGGAACTGATGCACCATACAGGCATGCAGATTCGCACCGCCTTCCAGCAAGACAGCGACCCTGACGAGCAAGAATACGCCATCGACTACTTCATCTATCTGTGGTGCGGCCCTGACAGTCCACTCTTCGACAAGAGCAAGATGGCTACCTTCGAGCGCTATTTCATCGCCGACAAGGAGACCCATAAGGAGGAGAAAGGCTACTACTTCAAGTTGCGCGACAACGAAGAGGTGATAGACCACATCATGGATGCCTTCGGACTTGACGGCGAAAACCGCCACATCATCAACGGTCACGTGCCGGTGCGCACCCTGAAGGGCGAGAATCCTATCAAGGCAAATGGTAAGCTGATGGTCATCGACGGCGGTTTTTCCAAGGCCTACCACAACGAGACGGGCATTGCCGGCTATACCCTAGTTTATCACTCACGCGGTTTCCAACTGGTTCAGCACGAGCCATTCACCAGTGCCGAAGACGCCATCAAGCGTGGCACCGACATCAAGAGTACCACCCAAATCGTGGAGATGTCAAACCGCCGCATGCTTGTAGCCGATACCGACATAGGTCATGAACTTCGCAAGCAGATTGAAGACCTCGAAGAACTCCTTTATGCCTTCCGCCATGGATTCATCAAGGAGACTGAAAGAAAGAAGTAAATACAACAAGAAGATCAGATTTCGCAAGTGGCTTAGCTTCTCTAAGCGCTTGCGAAATATCACAGAATACAGACAAATCAAAACTATCAGAAAAATGAAGAAAATGAGATTGATGAGCTTATCACTCATGGCTGCACTTGCTATGGCTCCAGCCTTCACGGCAAGTGCACAATGCAAGAAGGCAGAAAGCAGCTGCTGCAAAAAGAATACAGATGCATGCTGCAAGGACGCAAAGCAAGAAGGAGTCTATACACAAGACTACAGCAACGACCCGAAATTGGTGAAGGCTGCACAGAAATGGTACAAGAAGGGAAAGTGGCGCAACGGCTTCAAGAAGGCTGATGCCCACAGCAGTGTAAACCTGGTAGATTTCTACCTGCAATATCAGAAGAACCCGGAACAATGGAAGGCACTCTTCGACTTCATCGCCAAGACCGACCTGCTCGCCATCCCTGGCGGCAAGCACCCTATTCCAGGCTCCAACCTCACCATCAGCGTTGAGGACAGCAAGAACGACCCATTGGAGAAGCGCGGCAGCGAAAGCCATTACCACCACATCGACTTCCAGTATGTGGTAAAGGGCGTGGAGCGTTTCGGCGTCATCGACCATCTTACCAGCAAGCCTAATTGCAAGTATCGCCCAGACGTTATCCACTACGATTACGACAAGTCGCGTGCCCGCTTCTACGACAGCACCCCCGACAAGTTCTTCATCTTCTTCCCTGGCGACTGGCATATCGCCAAGATTGCCAACGATACCGACAATCAGGACATCAGAGTGATTGTCATCAAGGTGGATTATAAGGATTAACCGAAATATGAATTAGGATTAATCGAGATCAAAAAGGATTAATCCATAAGATAAAAGTTCTATCCGCCAATGGCGGATATACATACGACGACGCCGGACTTGCATCCGCCAATGGCGAATGGAAGTCCGGCGTAGCTGAATAGAACATTCGTTTCAAAGAAAGTTCTATATCTTAGGCAGAGAAGTTTTCTTCTTGCTTACCTTAAATCTGTCAAAGCCCTCACCATAGACACCGATTACTGAACTCTGGCTCACAAAGGCAGTAGGGTCAATCTCATCTATCAGACGAAATATCTTCTGCGACTCACGCTGTCTTGCCAGCACAAAGAGCATGTGAACATCCTTTCCGCTATAGCAACCATGACCATCCATCACCGTACAGCCACGATCGGCAGCCGTATTGATAGCAGCACTCAACTCCAGGTATTTATCAGAAATGATAAAGAACTGAACCGAACGGCGCATGGCATTTACCACATGATCTACAGTGATAGACATCACGAAGAGGCAGACGTAGCCATAAATCACCATCTCCCACGAACGGAGCACCAGATAGGAACTGGTGATAATAAGCAAATCGCACACCATGATGACATGTCCCAAAGAGATGTTATAATACTTATTAATCATGGCAGCCACCGTATCGCTACCTCCCGTCGATCCATTGCATCCCAATCCCAATCCGGCACTACTGCCCATGAAGAAGGAACCGATTACCGTAGCCATGAAAGGCTGATCGTGAAGCAACGGAGTCATGCCCACGGTGTGCGTCTCGATGAATCGGGTTGCCGCCGCAAAGATAGCCACGCCATAGATGGTCTTGGCACAGAATTTCCACCCCAGAATACGGAAGGCGATGAGCAGCAGAAACACGTTGAGTACCAAATAAGTGACAGAGGCCGGTATACCGAAGCCCCAACAGACAATAGAGGAAATACCTCCCACTCCACCCATCGTGATATGGTTTGGAATCAGGAAGATGTTGAGTCCGATACTACCTTCTATCATGGCAAGAGCAATGATGATGTAGTCGCGAAGCTCGTGCATTTTTGTTTTTCTCGTCATTGTGTTTAAATCTTTTTTTTGTAATTTGCCATCCAACCGACGCTGGAAAGGCACCAAATATTATTCTTTTCGGCTGCAAAGTTAATAGAAAATTTGTTAAACACAAAGCAAAAACCGCCAAAATATCGTGAAAACATGAAAAAATCCCAAAAACATTCTCTTAATAAAAAAAATATTTCTATTTTTGTACCCATTAATTGAATTTCAAATATATTATTCATCTTGGTCTATGGAAGAAATTAGCACAAAAATCGCATCATGGCCATGTCTTAACAATGGCATCCACTACAAGTGGCTGGTTGATTATGCAGCCTTCAGTGCCTTTGGTACCTTCGAGCTTTCTGCAGAAGAATGGGAAAAGCGTGACCTTATTGTCAACTTCAAAGGTAATTCGGAACTAACTACCGAAATCGACCATCAGCAAGCCGTTGGCAAAGCCATCGACCTGGTTACCGACTTTATACAGAAGTCGTTCGGAGAAACAGCGTCTACTCTTACCTTTGCATGTATTCCTGCATCGCTGCGCCAGCATACAGAGCGCCGCTTCAAGCTGTTCAGTGAGCAGGTCTGCACCCGAACGGGAATGGAGAATGCCTATCCTGCCTTCAGTTTCTCATCTGAAGTGGACGAGGATGGCGACGAGGTGGATACGCTCCACATCGACGAGTCGTTCTTCCGGGGTAAGAAAGTCCTCCTTTTCGACGACATCATCGCTTCCGGTGGCAGCGTAGCCCGTTTTGCAGAGAAGCTCCAACAGATGGGAGCAGAAGTTGTTGCTGCCCTGGCTTTGGGCAAGAAGATTTCTGATGGATACGACCAGACAAAATAAAACAAGGATTTCTGTTTATCCAAACGATATATACAACAAATAAATCCCAGCCGAATCATTCCCGGCTGGGATTTATTTTATCTTCTTGCTTCACACCATTGCATCATTTCCTACGATAAGTCTTGATGGCAAAATAAATATAGGCGAAGAGCAAGACATATCCTATATAATATAAGGATAAAACACTGAAGATAATGTAATCGAGTGCACACACTCCAGCCAGCCCTCCCAGATAAAGCAAGCCCTCACCAAAGGTAAGGCGGTGATACACCTCATCCACACATGCCAAGGCAACAATCAATACCGCCCAGACCAAAGCCAGGAATACACCCAGCAGATGAGGAACGGCAAAAGGATTGAGCGACGGATGGAAATAGAAATGCCTCCACATCTCGGGTTCAAAACTCTGTATCCAACCATAAAAGGCTGCCGAAATACTCACCAGTAGTACCAGCGTCACCGGATAAGGAGAGTCGATGTCGTTGAAATGAACTATCTTGCCGTTGCTGTGGAACACCTTGCGCACCAGATAAGCCATCGTAATAACTACGATTACTACCAGGAAGATGAGCAGATGCACATTGCTGAAGGTCATGATGAACTCAGAAATCGGGTCGTCTGGCACTACCCTACGCAGCAGTTTAGATTCCCTTACCCATCCAAAGTCATTATTTTCCGTGGCAAGTTGCACCCACACAGAGTCGATGCTATCCTGCGGAACCATCCGGATATCCGTAACCACCAGCAGATGGTTCTTCTTCACGGCAAATGTATCCACCTTCAGGCCGCTGATATACTCCTCAGGCTGCTGGCGCATCAACTCAAGGGAATCCTTGAACACCAGGAAATTATACTTGTTGGTATAATGATGGGTAGTAGAGAATGAGATGGAGTCGAGCTGTCTGTCGCTATACTCCACCATCGCCGCATGTTGCTGATGAGAGTTATGGCGATGGTAGCAGCTGCTGAGCATCAGTAGGATGCCCAGCAACATAACCTGCCATATCGTCGTTTTTCTCTTCAACATATCTTTTTTGCCTGTTAAATGCTATATACTTGCCTGTTAAATACTATATACTTGCATCTGGCATTCGGCGCAGTTGAATTCCAGGCGGAATCTTCTGCCGTCGCCCAACTCCAGATAGAGCGGTTCCTTCCACTGAGGCTTCTTGCCGCCTCGCTTCACACAGTAGCCCAAGGAATAGCGGATGCAATGGCGACACTGCATCAGGAGCGACTCGCCCTTGGCATCGGTAATCACCTTCTTGTTGACACCTGCAGCCTTCATCGCCTCGAAGTTCATACGGTCGGTCTTCACTGCAGCCTGATATTCTTCCTCATTTTTCGAATCCCATTCCAAAGGTCGTTTCACACCCAGCTCAAATGCCTGAGTCACAGGCTCCAAACCGTGAATGCGATAGAAATCCACCGCAGCATAGTTTGCCACATTATAGAGATACTTCCACTTGCCATAGGCTGGCTGCCATACAAACTCATCAGGTTTCATCTCCACCTCACCAGGAAGATCAAGCAGGTAAGGCGAACTCATCAGTTCTTCCATGAATCCATTCTGCAAAGGTGCATCTACTATCTCTTCAATCTTTTCGTTCATCTTCTCTACCAATTCGCGGCGGATGGCAGAAAGCACGCTGTTGGGAACGAAATAGTCCTCAATGCCTTGCAGGGAAACACCCTTGCACTCATAGCGCGTAGTGCCCAACTTGCTGAGCTGCGTTCTGATGTTATCACCCTGAGGGCGCTTCGCCTCCTCCAAAGGCATCTCGTAGAATACCTCGCCCAATTCCCGGGTAATGGCAGCAACAGAAGAAAGATCCGTCGTTTTGAGATATGGAGTAGTCATCATTGCCTTGGCTGTAACCAGGATACCGGAAGGCTGGTCCACAGAAGGATTCTCATAGATGCCTTGCACATCCAAGATTACAGGAATCTTGCGGCTGGCAGTCTTCCTGGCAAGAATATTCTCGAAAGCCTGGTCGTTGTTGCGATACAGTGCCATGCCCGGACGCAGGTTCTCTGGCATGCGAAGCGGGAAGAGGCGGTTGCCTTCCACTCGGTTCACACGGAAGCCCTCCAATTCGCCTTCGTCATTGATGAAGCAGAGGCCATCGCCATTGGCAAAGCTGGCAACAGTGGCAACATTGAACGACTGGGTGCCACGAATCTCCTTCACCTTGCCCACAAACTCACCCATTGCCTTAGGTGTATCAAAAGAAGCGATGTCGGGCTGTCGGCCATTGAGAAAATAATTGGTATATCCACGGTTGAAGGTTTTCTTCAGATTTGGCTGGAAATTGTAAGCCGTTTCACCCATGGATGATCTGATGTATTTGCCATTGCTGGAAGCCACTATCTCATCAAGTTTCTGGCTATAGGCAGCCACCACGTTCTTCACGTAGTTCACATCCTTCAGTCTACCTTCAATCTTAAACGAGCAGACGCCTGCATCGGCAAGATCCTTCACGTGGTCTATCTGGCAGAGATCCTTGAGCGAAAGCAGATGGCGCTGATGTTCAATCTCCTGATTATCAGAATCTACGAGATTGAACTTCATGCGGCAGAACTGAGCACACTCGCCACGATTCGCCGAACGGGCAAAGCATTTCTCGGATGCATAGCACACACCCGAATAGCTCACGCAAAGCGCACCGTGCACGAATGCTTCCAACTCCACATAAGGCACCTTCTCGTGGATGGCACGAATCTCGTCTAACGAAAGTTCACGGGCCAAGACCACTCTAGAGAAGCCAATATGATGCAACCAAGCCACCTTGTCGGCAGAACGAGCGTCACATTGCGTACTGGAATGCAGATGGCGATGCCACAGCTTGCCGGCTCTTGTCTCCCAAAGCACGCCCATATCCTGCAGCAACAGTGCATCCACACCGATGCGGTCGAGCTCGGCAATCATCTCAAGCGTATCCTTCATCTCATTATCATAGATGATGGTGTTCACCGTGACATGAACCTTGGCACCAAACTGATGGGCATACTCGCAGAGCTGCTTGATATCATCAAGTGAGTTGCCCGCAGCAGCTCTAGCTCCAAACTTCGGTGCGCCAATATACACGGCATCGGCACCATGATCAATGGCGGCAATGCCACACTCCAAATTCTTAGCTGGGGCCAGAAGCTCTAGCTTTCTTGGGGAAACCATGTTGTCTTTTTCTTGTTCCATAAATTAAAAAACTTCTTTATCTGGGCAATAACGCTCAGCGTAAAACTTCTAACTCCTAACTTCTCACTCCCAACTTACTTGATATCATCAATGTTGTAAGGAGTCTCCTGGTAAACGTAATAGTTAATCCAGTTACTATAGAAGAGGTTGGCATGAGCACGCCAGGTTACCAACGGAGCCTCATTAGGATCGTCGTTATAGTAGTAGTTCTTCGGCAGCTCCACATCGTCGCGCTTGCCCATGTCGCGCTTGTACTCCTTGTCCAGGGTGTTAGGCGCATACTCCAGGTGTCCGGTAACGAAGAACTCTCTTCCTCCTCTTGCCATCACGATGCTTACGCCACTTTCCGGCGACTCAGCGATGATGTCGAGTCCCGGCACCTTCTCTATGTCCTCGCGGCGCACCTCGGTATGGCGGCTATGCGGCATATAGAAGATGTCATCAAAGCCTCTGAAGATAGGCTGCGACGGATCCAATGGTTTCTGAGGGAAGATGCCGAACATCTTCTTGTCCAACTGATACTTAGGTACTCCATAGAAGTGATAGAGTCCCGCCTGCGCACCCCAGCAGATATAGAGCGTAGAGGTAACGTGGGTACGGGCCCAGTCGAAAATCTCAGTGATTTCGTCCCAATACTGCACATCCTCATACTCCATTGTCTCGATAGGTGCACCTGTCACAATCATGCCATCAAACTTCTGCTTAGAAAGTTCGTAGAAATCCTTGTAGAACATCATCATGTGCTCAATAGGCGTATTCTTGGGAGTATGACTCTTGAGCTTCATGAAATACACCTCCAACTGCAACGGGGTGTTGGAGAGCAAACGCACCAAGTCGGTCTCGGTGGTAATCTTAAGTGGCATGAGATTGAGTACACAGATTTTCAGAGGTCTGATTTCCTGACTGTGCGCACGGCTCTCATCCATCACGAAGATATTCTCATGCTTCAGCAATTCGATTGCTGGCAGCTTATCCGGTAATCTTAACGGCATATAATCTTGTTCCTTTCTTTTAAAATCATTATTTAAATTTTTCTGCAAAGTTACAAAAAAAATGAATGAAGAGAAACAATTACGTTAAGTAGTCTTCATTTTTTTCTCTTTTTTTTTCGCCATTTTAAAGTTATTTATATTATCGCAAGCTTTCGTAACAGTTTTTTCTATCTGATTCTTGTTTTTATATCACTCCCCTCTCTCTGAAATCCGATTTCTTTTCCCGATTTTTCTCCTTCAGCAAGCCCCCCATACTATTTACCAATGTTAACTTTGCGAAAGAATTTATAAATATATGTTATAATAATAGGATATTCGCAGAATTTTCAATAACTTTGTAGGTTGTAAAAACAGAAAATAAAATATTCGGAAAATGAAAAAGTTATTCATCTCGATACTCGTGCTGCTCCCTGCCCTGACGATGCAGGCACAGACAGTGCTGACACCGCAGCAACAGCTGGAGAAAGCACAAAAGGATTTGGAGGAAGCCAAGAAGGCTCTTGAGGCTGCCAAGCTACAAGCTGAGGCTGCCAAGACAAAGGCGGAAGCTGAGAAAATGAAAGCAGAAGCTGAGAAAATCAAGGCTGAGGCAGAGAAAGTGAAGGCAGAAGCTGCTAAAACGAAGGCGGAAGCCAACAAGACCCAGAGCCAGCAGACCAAGACCACTTCCGGTTGGGCGATTCCTACTGCCGAACCCAAGAAAGCAGAGGTGAAGAAAGTAGAGAAAAACGCTCAAGGCGCTGTCATCAAGGCAGATGCAAAATACCTGGATGGTGCCGTTACCATCAATTCAGAAGGAAAGGTAGAGTTTACACTCGATACTGACGCCAACGGAAAGAGCGCTGACGAAATCTACAACATCGTTTACCAATACATGAGCGAACTGACTCAGGGCGAGAACAACATCAAGAGCAGAATGGCACTGGTGAACAAAGACCAGCATATCATCGCCAACACCATGGACGAATGGCTTGTCTTCAGCAACTCATTCATCTCGCTCGACCGCACTGAGTTCAAGTATAACCTCGTGGCTTCTATCAAGGACAACCACCTCACGCTGACCCTTGAGCGCCTCTACTACATTTACGAAGAAGACAGAAGCACTGGATTCAAGGCTCCTGCCGAGGAAGTAATTACCGACAAGTATGCCCTCAACAAGAAGAAGACAAACCTTGCCAAGATATTCGGTAAGTTCCGCCGACTCACCATCGACCGCAAGGACCAGATTTTCAATGATTTGACTGCATTGGTAAAGCAATAAACATAATTGGTAAAATAATAAACGTATTAGTAAGAAATCATCAAACCATTTATCATGGATATCAAGAATACAGAAAACAAGGAAACTACCGAGACCACCGCACAGCCACAAACCAGCTATGCCGTGCGCCCGGAACATCGCCGCCATCGCCGATTGGAATACGCTGACAAAAGCAACATGCTGGCAGTGCGCAATTGGCTCAACATCGGCTTCATGCTGTTTGCCGTAGTGGGTGTCATCCTCTGGACCCAGATGGACGACCACACCATCGCCAACATCCTGCTCATCATCGGCGTCGTCATGAAGATAGCCGAAGTCTGCATCCGATTATTCAAGAAATAGACGCATGGCTCAAAACCAGCGTTTCTATCATCAAGAATCAAGATTTAAATGAAGAAAATACTATTCTCATCACTCTTAGTTTGTGCTGCGACCCTACCGGTTGCGGCACAAAGCGATTTTAACTATAACGAAGATTCGCAGTTCCGCCCCATTACCGGCAACAAGGTAAACACCGACTCTCTAGGTTCGGACAAGGAAATCCCGAAGGGCATCAGGGTGTGGACTGTGGACGAGAGATTCGGCGATATCAAAGCAGCCGTGGTTGACACCATGCAGGCAATGTACCAGAACACCACCTTCACTGAAGGATTGCGTGGAGAATACAATACCCTAGGCAACATGGGTACCGCCCGCATCAACCGTATCTTCATCGACCGCCGCAATACGC
>CAKQCH010000053.1:0-16616 GCA_934216735.1 uncultured Prevotella sp. | reverse complement strand
AAGAGAAGTGTGGATATGATTAAGTAATACGGCATTAAATGGCGTATATAACTTTACGAGATGTAACATTTGGGGTTACAAATTGTTTCTAGATATGTGCTAAATGTTTCAAAGCAGACATTTAGCACATTTTTTTGTCCCTTTTCTTTGGTAGTGTTATCCGTTTTTTGTAACTTTGCATTACTTAATCGAATAAGCATATAATAATCAGAACCACCATCATGGAACGAAACAAAGAATCTGAACGCAGCTTAATAGCTGATTATTACACAAAGCATTTCGAAGAATTGAAGGCGTTTGTGTATTCCCGTCTGCCGATAGCGGATGAGGCTGAGGATATAGCGCAGAACATTTTTCTGAAACTGTTGGAGTCGAAGAAGATGATTACGCCTATCACCTTGCCTTGTCTTGTCTATACCATGGCGAGAAACTTGATTGCTGACTACTGGCGCCACAGACAGCAAGGTGAGGTGTACGAGCATTTCATCAAGACAAGCAATTGGAGGTCGAGAAGTACCGAGAGCGTCGAGTCGCTGTTCTCGGCTCAGGAAGTGAACGAAATGTTAGAGCGCGGTATCGCCCAACTTTCCGATAAGCAAAGTAGTGTTTATCGCTTGAATGTTTATGAGAATATGCCCGTGAAAGAAATCGCTACAACGCTCAATTTGAGTTACAAGAAAACCGAAAATCGCCTGGGTATTGCCCGCAAGAAGGTTCGTGACTTTATGACGAAGGCGTTGGCTGGTTAGGGTAGTTGTGGGCGATGTCTATCTGATAGACATTTTGGTAGGTGGTATAATGATTTTTTGGTATTGTGATATAATGTGATAAAAAGGCTGCATTCCTCATGTTTCAGGAATGCAGCCTTTATTGGTTGTTATGTCTTAGTTCTCCTTGAAGGCAATGACTCGGGTCAATGCCTTGTCCAGATAGAATGTCTGGGTGATTTCCTGCTTCTTGCCATCATGATCGGTCAACTGATAGGTGGCCCTTATATATAATAAGGTGTCTGGGAACGTGCCATCGTTATAGTCGATGTTCTTCTTGATGTATGGAAGCTTGCTCATCTCCTGTCTCATCAACTTCACCTTGTTGAAGTCGATCATTGCCGTCTGATTGAGCTGGCTGAAATGCTCATAGCTGCAATCTTCGTTCTCAAGGTTCTCGTTGAGGAAATCCTTGACGAGCGACTTGGCTTTGTGCCGGTCGCCACAGGATGTGAAGACCAGCGACAAAGCTAATGTGAGTAAGAAAATAAGCTTCTTCATTACTTCACGCTACGGAGAATGTCCAACAAGTGATCCCATACCATCTCAACGGTAGGAATCAGAAGTGCTTCCTCTGGAGTATGTACGTTGCGAAGGGTAGGGCCGAAGCTTACCATGTCGAGATCTGGGTAACGCTCAGAGAAGAGACCGCACTCCAAACCGGCGTGGATGCCCTTGACCAGTGGCTCCTTGCCGAAGAGCTTTTCGTAACTCTTCACGGTGATGTCGGTCAGCTTGCTGTTGGCACGCATCTTCCATGCAGGATACTTGCCGCCCACGTTAACCTCGGCACCAGCCAGAAGGAAGGCTGCCTTCACGGTGTTGGTCATATTATCCAAATTGCTCATTACATTACTGCGCTGTGAAGCCACGATGTGGATGCTGTTTTCGTCGGTGATAACGCTAGCCACATTGCTTGATGTCTCAACCATCTCGGCAAGCGCCTCGTCCTGGCAGGTGGTAAGCGGACCGTTGTCAACAGCCTGCAAAGCCATGATAAACTTATCTGCCACAGCTTTCTCGATGACAGGAGCTGCATCGGCAGAACCCATGTTGAACAACATCGACTGCTCTGTAACGTGGAACTCATCCTCTACCTCTGAAGCGAAGATGTTCCAGTCGGCACGTACCTGCTCCTTTGCCTCGTTCTTGACAGCGAATACAATCTTACCGTCGCGAGGGATGGCATTGTGCATCTTGCCACTGTTGAAGCTAACCAGGCGGAGTTCACCATTCAGCTTCTCGTTCTCCAGGAAGAGGAAACGGGCAAGTACCTTGATGGCGTTGGCGCGTTTCTTGTTGATGTCATCGCCAGAGTGACCGCCGTTGAGTCCCTTCAGAGAAGCTTCCATGAAGAAATAGCCAGCTGGAGCCTCCTCACGATTGAAGTGGAAGGTAGCCTTGGTGGTCTGACCGCCTGCGCATGATACGAAAATCTGTCCCTCATCCTCAGAATCGAGGTTGATGAGCATCTTGCCAGTCATGAAGCCTGCCTTCATGCCTACGGCACCGGTCAAGCCTGTCTCCTCGTCACGGGTAAATACGCACTCAATAGGACCATGCTCAATATTGTCGGCTGCGAGGATGGCGAGCTCGATGGCACATCCGATACCATCGTCAGCACCGAGGGTAGTACCCTTTGCCTTCAGCCATTCTCCATCCACATAAGTCTGGATGGCATCCTTGTGGAAGTCGAACTCCACGTCTACCAATTTATCGCAAACCATATCCATGTGGCTCTGGAGGATGATGGTGTCAGCATTCTCATATCCTGGGGTGGCAGCCTTGCGAATCAAGACGTTGCCAGTCTCATCAACTACAGTCTCAAGGTTGTGGCTCTTGCCAAATTCCTTCAAGTACTCAATCATGTTCTCCTCGTGCTTGGAAGGACGAGGAATCTCGTTGATTTTAGCGAACTGCTCGAACACGAGAGCAGGTTTTAAATCATTTTTTTCCATTTATAATGTTATTTTGTATATATAATTCTCTTTATTTGTTATTTTTGCTTCAAGAAAGTCATTTATTTATGAAATTTCCTTTGCTTTTTGACCGAAAAGTCGTACCTTTGCAACGTGAAGTGCACTAAGGCACTGCAAAGATAATAAAAATGATAAAATTATTGCTATTTAGTCTGTTAATAATTGCTATTGCTATGGCATTATTCAGTGTAAAACTGATTTTTAAGAAGAACGGCAAGTTCTCTTCGCAGCATGTACACGACAATCCGGGTCTTCGCAAGATGGGCATCCATTGCGTGGTGGATCAAGACCGTGAGGCGCGCGAGGCAAACAAGGCGTATTAATCATCAGGCGTGTTAATAATTACGTGTTAATAATAAAAAGAGAAAGTATAAATAAAAAGATTATAAGAAAATGAAAAAGAACATTTTGAGTTCAGTGGCTATCGCTGCTGTTGCTGCCTTGTCTTTGGCATCATGCAACAAGTCACAGCCTCAGGTTGAGGCTAAGTCTGAGAGTAAGGCTCCTGCAGATTTGAAGATTGCATACGTTGAGGTTGACTCTATCATGACTCAGTATACCTTCGCTAAGGAGTATGCTGCTGTATTGGAGAAGAAGGGTCAGAATATCCAGGCTACTATCGCACAGAAGGGTCAGCAGTTGCAGGCTGCCGCTGCCAACTTCCAGCAGAAGATTCAGCAGAATGCTTACACCCGTGAGCAGGCTGAGGCTATCCAGGCTGGTTTGCAGAAGCAGAACAATGACCTCCAGGGTTTGCAGCAGCGTTTGAGCACTGAGTTTTCTGCTGAGCAGGAGAAGTACAACAAGGCTCTTCATGACAGCATCGCCAACTACCTGGCTCAGTATAACAAGGATAAGAAGTATAGCATCATCTTCTCTAAGAGTGGTGACAACTTGCTCTATGCTGACAAGGCATACGATATTACCAACGAGGTGATTGCCGGTTTGAACAAGGCTTACAAGGGTAAGGTGAAGGGAGCTGAGGCTGCTGCACCTGCTAAGAAGTAAGATTCTTGAGGATTTTTTAATAGTATTGAAATTATGCTTCGTAACGAAAGATACGAATACATATTAAACCATTTCAGAGATGCGTTGCCGCATGTAACCACCGAGTTGCAGTTTGGCAGCGCATTTCAGCTATTGGTGGCTACCTTGCTTTCGGCACAATGCACCGATAAGCGTATCAACATGGTAACTCCTGCTCTCTTTGCCCGTTATCCGGATGCCCGTCACATGGCGCAGGCGAGTGAAGAGGATATTTTTGAGTTAATCAGTTCGGTGAGCTATCCCAATGCCAAGGCAAAGCATCTTGCCCAGATGTCCAGACAATTGGTTGAACTGTTTGGGGGTGAAGTGCCTGAGGCTACTGATGATTTGGTGAAACTGGCTGGAGTAGGGCGCAAGACGGCGAATGTGATTCGTGCCGTCTGGTTCGGGCATGCCACGATGGCGGTGGATACGCATGTTTATCGCGTGAGCCATCGCATGGGCTTGGTGCCCCGCACGGCAGATACGCCTCGCAAGGTAGAGGATTATCTGATGAAACATATTCCTGCCGAGGATATCCCGAAAGCGCATCATTGGATACTGTTGCATGGCAGGTATGTATGCAAGAGTGCCAAACCGCTTTGTGATAAATGTTTTTTTAATGAGTATTGTCCTAAACTTTTAAAGGACAGCAAGCTTTAAGTAATAATTAGTTATTAGTTAGTAGTGATTAGTTTGTTAATCACTAATCACTACTAACTAATAACTAATTAAAGTTTTATGGTTTTATTCAACAGATAGTTATCCAGGATAACCATGGCTGCCATGGCTTCTACCACAGGCACGGCTCTTGGCAATACGCATGGATCGTGGCGACCGCGGGCTGTGAGTTTGGTAGGATTTCCTTCCAAATCCACGGTATCCTGTTCCATCAAGAGGGTAGCCACTGGTTTGAAGGCTACTCGGAAGTAGATGTCCTGGCCATTGCTCAAACCACCCTGAATACCACCGCTATGATTACTCTTTGTGGTGATGCGGGCTGCAACATCCTGATTGATAGAACTATTCTGATTATCTTCTGAATTTTCTAATGCCTTAGCTGCATCAGTCTTAGGAATGAATACATCGTTCTGCTCGCTTCCACGGGCAGTAACGCCAGCGAATCCCTCGCCATACTCAAATCCCTTTACGGCATTGATGCCAAGCATGGCAGCACCGAGCTGGGCATGGAGTTTATCGAATTCCGGTTCTCCCAATCCTACTGGACATCCCTTGATGATACAAGTGATGATGCCGCCAATGGTGTCGCCATCCGCTTTAACCTGGGCAATAAGGTCTTCCATCTCCTTCGCCTTGGTCTGGTCGGGGCAGCGTACCGGATTATCTTCGATGGTGTTGAGATCATACTGATGGTAATCTTTCTCCAAAGCGATGTTACCCACTTGGGATGTATAGGCAGTGATGCTGATACCTAACTGTCTGAGTGCCAGCTTTGCCAAGGCACCACCCACGCAGCGGGCGATGGTGATGCGCGCAGACGAACGGCCGCCGCCACGATGGTCGCGGATGCCATACTTTTCATTGTATGTGAAATCGGCGTGCGATGGACGGAACAGACAGCGCATATTCTCGTAATCCTGAGAATGCTGGTTTTGGTTGCGCACCTCGAAGCCGATAGGGGTTCCCGTAGATTTACCTTCGAACACACCACTCAGAAATTCCACCTTGTCAGCTTCCTTTCGTGCCGTGGTGATGTGACTCTGTCCAGGGCGACGACGATTGAGTTCGCTCTGGATAAAGTCCATGTCGATGTCGATGCCTGCAGGAAATCCGTCGATGACGCCTCCTACTGCTATGCCATGACTCTCGCCAAAGGTGGTGAGAGTGAAAAGATTGCCAAATGTATTCCTCATTGCCAAATTCTTTAGTTGATATGAAGAGCGGCTATCCCAAAATGATATTGAGACAGCCGCTATTGTTGATTCTCAAATATTACTTGTTGCAATCGCAGCCGCCTTCGCAGTTGCCATCCTTGCAGTCGCCGCCGCAGTTGTCGCAGCCGCCACCGCAACCGCCAGCCTCACCGCTGATGATCTGAGCCATCTTGGCGATTTCGTCTGCTGTAGCCTCACGGCTCTCCAAAATCTGACCGCAGAAGTTGAGCTTCAAGCCAGCCAATGGGTGGTTAAGGTCGCAAGTAACCTTATCGTCTGTGATGTTCTTTACCACTGCGTTGAAGTGGTTGCCATCCTCGTTCTGCAATGGGATGATGGCACCAACCTGTACGTGCTGAGCATCAAACTGACCGTTGATAGTAAAGATCTGCTTGTCCAGGTCGAGTACGCGCTCATCATAGTGCAAACCGTAAGCCTGCTCTGGCTCCAACTCGAAGTCGAACTCCTCGCCTTCAGCCAAATCAACTACCTTCTCCTCGAAAGCTGGCAAAGTAACGCCCATGCCGCTGATGAAGAAGAAAGGACGCTCATCTGTGGTGCGCTCGATGAGCATCTCTTCGCCGTTATTACCCTTTGTTACATCGTAGAGTGCGTATGACACTCTAATAAACTTGTTCTTGTTGTTTGATTCCATTATTATATTGTTTTTTATTGTTATCTTACTCATACCGGATTATCTTATTTATATTATATTGTACGCGCGTACATTATATATATTGATAATCGTCATCCGGTATATGTGATACTTCATTCTATTTCTTTTTTGTTCTTTTACGCTTTTCCATCTGTACGCTCTTCACCATTTCCATACGCTCTAAGTAGATAGGGCGCCATTTGTCGATGATGTCTTGCAAACTTTTGCTCTTGCTTGAGAGGTCTGCGTATTCTTCGCCATCAGTTTCGCCCGCCTTCTTGAGGTCAAGCATTCTGGCGATGAGATTTTTCTGGTTCTCCTCGGCAGCTTTCAGCTGGTTTCCCAGTTTTTCCAGACTTTCGAGGAAGGCGAGTGCCTTGTCTATATGATTCTGTTCTTCCATTTGTCTAAGTGTATTTACTGCAAAATTTGTTTTGTTATAGCTGATTGCAGCTTATCACTTGCAAAGATACAACAAATAATTGGGATATGGAAAAGAAATGAAGGAAATGTTCGCTTTTTCTGTAAAAAAGGTGCGGAACCACCGATTCTAGGGGGAATGACTGGGCAAAGTGACAGTGAATGCAGCTATAGAATAAACGGATGAAACCTTTTTGTTAACGATATTGCATTTCTTCTATCTTTTTGAATCGCAAAATATGTAATAAATGACGTTATGATGCTAATTTCTGCTTTTCAGTTTTGATATATATCAATAAATAAGCGAAATTCTGCATTTTTTTGCCTAATTGTTTGCGTACACAACAAAAAGTTCGTATCTTTGCAGTGTCTTAAAGAAAAAGACTACAGGATAATGTTTAACAAGAGTCCTTCATGTAACTCCCAGGAGTTTGGAAGATGACTCGTAAAGTAAAGAAAGGTAAAAAGATTATGAAGAAGATTATGATTATGGCAGTAGCAATGTTCGCAATGGCAACAACTACTTTCGCAGCAGAGGAGAACACAAATGCAACAGCAGCGTTCAACATGAACATCAAGATGGGTAGCTTGGCAAACGCTTTGTCACTCAACCTTGATCAGGCTGAGGCTGTAGCTGATGTACACAAGAACTTCACTGCAGATATGATGAATGCAGCAACAGCAACAGCTGAGGATCGTGCTGCTATGATTGACAAGGCTGTCATCAAGGATTTGAAGTACATGCACAGCATCCTCAACGATGCTCAGTATCGTAAGTATGTGATGCTCTTGAATGCAACACTTGTAAATCGTGGTTTGAAGTAATTCGATTTCGATAGAATTCAAATAAGATTATTATAAGAGAGAGATATTTTGGAACTGCAGGTTGGACTAGATGGTCTGACTTGCAGTTTTTCGTTTCTGCAGGTTTCTACTAGTTTCTTCAAGCTTCTGCGTGCTTCTTCCCGTATCAGCGGGGCAATACTGATACTCATTATTTCTAGGTATTCGCTAAAACCCCCATTTTTAGGTATTGCAGGGTTCGGAAAAATGTCGTACCTTTGCAACCGTAATCAGGAAAGAAATACTTTTAGATAGAATTAGATTATAGATACTGAATGAAACGAATCTTGTTCGCTAATAGAAATAATTCATAATGTTTTTGTATAATGAGATCAGCCCGTCCGTGAGGATGGGCTTTCTCTTTTATTTCACTTTCGAAAAGTTTTATTTTTTACTTTCGAAAAGTTTTTTATTTCTCCTTCAATAAGTCGTCCAGGAAACTATCCAGATCACTGTCCAGGTTTTCCATCAGGTCGCCTCCCACGATGATGGTATCATCGTCGGCGAGGTAAAGTTCGCCAAGATTTTCCTTGTCGTCATCTTCCAGCACAAAACTATATGGCTTCAGAATGCCGAGATTGTCGATCGTTTCCGAATTCTTACGCATGACGTCACGTAAGGTCTTGGCAACTTCGTCGTAGAAATTCTCGTCCTTGTTGTCAATCCATTGTTCAACTACGCAGCGAGTAATCTCGTTATCTTCGTCGTCAAAAGCCAAGAGCTCACCGCTGTCTTGTGAAACTCTCACGTGGATGTCGGTCAGCACGGTATTGTCTTCTTCCGAAAGTTGTGCTGGAAACTTTTGAGCCACTTTTCTGATGAAGCGCTCAACTTGTTGAATTGTCTGCTCTATTTCCATAATCATAGTTTTATTGTGCCTCGGCACACAAGGTGTCTTAGCGTTCTTGTTTTCTGCAAAGGTAACAAAAAAAATGGTATAAACAAAGAAGATAGAGTGAAAAATGCAAAAAACCTTTTTTTTCTCTGTTTTTCCTCGAATTTGCCCGTTTTTTACCCCGAAAATGTAACAGAGAAAACGTTTACGTTTCTTTTCGCAAAATAAGTTGGGCTTTTTGTTTGTCGTTTGTAAATTTAGTGTTATCTTTGCAGAGAAATTCGATTTGCTAACTCTACTTTGCAATTATAAGGGTTATGGAAAGATTCTTGGCAGAGTGGGAGATGCAAGGAAAAAGACAAGACTAACTATTCAGTAACAAATGAGTAACAAGATAAAACATGCTGGAGTTGTGGATGGAGTAGAAGGAGAGTGCGTTCGGGTACGCATCTTGCAGTCTTCTGCCTGCAGTGCCTGTAAGGTGGCTGCACATTGCAATGCTTCAGAAACTAAGGAAAAAATAATAGATGTAATGGATGCTGATGCTTCCCATTATCAGAAGGGCGATCAGGTGATGGTTGTGGCTGATACGGCGGTTGGCTTTCGTGCCAGCCTGTATGCTTACCTCCTTCCTTTGATTCTGATGGTCGTTACCTTGGTGGGCGTTTTGGCTGCCACTCATTCCGAGGGTTTGGCGGCTTTGTCGGCATTGGGCATCCTGATCCCTTATTATGTCCTCCTCTTCCTGATGAGAAACAAACTACGAAATAGGTTGAGCTTTACTCTGGAACGTTAAAAAGGTAAAGGGTAAGGGACTCTCTATAAACAAAATCTGAAATATTAATAAAACAATAAAACATTATGGAATTAATTTTGAGTGCTGTCTTGGTGCTCGGTGCCATTGCGCTGGTAGCAGCTCTGGTGCTCTTCGGAGTTTCCAAGAAGTTTGCCGTTGAAGAAGACCCTCGATTGGGACAGGTGGGTGAACTCCTTCCGGGTGCCAACTGCGGTGGTTGCGGTTTTGCCGGATGTTCCGGTATGGCGGCAGCGCTGGTCAAGGGTGCTGATGCCGGTAGCATCGACGGACTGATGTGTCCTGTGGGTGGTGCCGACGTGATGGGCAAGGTGGCTGATCTCCTGGGGCTGGCTGTGGCTAACACAGAGGCTAAGGTGGCAGTGGTTCGATGTAATGGCTCTTGCGAGCATCGTCCTCGCATTGCCGAGTATGATGGCTTGCACACTTGTGCTGCTATGAACTCCTGTGGTGCTGGTGAAACCGGCTGCGGATTCGGCTGTCTGGGTTGTGGCGATTGTGTGGCTGCCTGCCAGTTTGGTGCCATCTCTATCAATCCTGAGACGGGGCTTCCTGAGGTAGATGAGGAGAAGTGTACGGGTTGTGGTGCTTGCGCCAAGGCTTGTCCACGTCATATCATCGAGCTTCGAAAGAAGGGCCCTAAGGGTCGCCGTGTTTATGTGCAGTGCGTGAACCACGACAAGGGAGCTGTGGCTAAGAAGGCTTGTAGCGTTGCTTGCATCGGATGCGGTAAGTGTCAGAAAGTCTGCAAGTTTGATGCTATCACCATTGAGAATAATGTGGCTTATGTTGACTTCAATAAGTGCCGCATGTGTACCAAGTGTGTTGACGAATGCCCAACAGGTGCTCTCGTAAAAGTAAATTTCCCAGTTAAGAAGGCAAAGCCAGCTGCTGAGGCTGCTCCTGTAGCAGAAGCTCCAGTTGCTGCACCTGCTGAAGTAAAGAAGGAGGATTAAATCATGAATTTGAGAACTTTTAGAATTGGTGGAGTTCACCCAGAAGAGAATAAGATTACTGCCGAGATGGCTACTCAGGTAGCTCCTCTCCCTAAGCAGGCTATTTTTCCACTTGGCCAGCACATCGGTGCTCCTGCCAAGCCTGTAGTTGCCAAGGGCGACAAGGTGAAGGTGGGTACACTCATCGCTGAGGCTGGTGGCTTTGTGAGTGCTCCTATTTACAGTTCCGTTTCAGGAACCGTGTTCAAGGTAGATACATCTATTGATGCTACCGGTTATCGCAAGCCTTGCATTATTATTAATGTAGAAGGTGACGAGTGGGAGGAGAGCATCGACCGCTCTGAGAAACTCGAGACTCTTGAGGCTCATGACGAGCTGACTCCAGAAGAGATTGTCAACCGTATCAAGGTGGCTGGTGTCACTGGTATGGGTGGTGCCGGTTTCCCAACCTTCATCAAGCTTTGCCCTCCTCCAGGAGCCAAGGCTGAGTGCGTCATCATCAACGGTGTAGAGTGTGAGCCTTATATCACAGCCGACTATCGCCTGATGATGGAGCATGCCGATGAGATTCTCGTTGGCTTGAACCTTCTGATGAAGGCGGCAAAGGTAGAGAAGGGCTACATCGGTATCGAGGACAACAAGCCTGCTGCCATCAAGCTCTTTGAGGAAAAGACTGCCAATGACGCTCGTATCGAGATTGTTCCTCTTGCCAAGAAGTATCCTCAGGGTGGTGAGAAGCAGCTGGTGGATGCCGTCATCCGCCGTCAGGTTCCAGCTCCTCCAGCTATCCCTGTTAACGTTGGAGCAATTGTTCAGAATGTAGGTACTGCCTTCGCTGTTTATCAGGCAGTTATGAAGAACAAGCCTCTCTTCGAGCGCTATACCACTGTTACCGGAAAGCAGGTGAAGAATCCTGGCAACTTCCTCGTACGTATGGGAACTCCATTCTCTCAGATGATTGAGAACTGTGGCGGTTTGCCAGAGGGTGACAACAAGGTATTGGCTGGTGGTCCGATGATGGGTAAGGCTGTGATTAGCCTCGATGTTCCTGTAACCAAGGGTACTAACTCCATCACCGTATTGACCGATGCTGATGCTCATCGCAAGAAGGCTCAGCCATGTATCCGCTGTGCCAAGTGTGTGGATGCCTGCCCAATGGGCTTGGAGCCATATTTGCTCGCTACCCTGAGTGTAGTGAAGGATTATGAGCGCCTGGAGGCAGAGGAGGTAACATCCTGCATCGCCTGCGGTTCATGCCAGTTCACCTGTCCATCTCATCGTCCTATCCTCGATAACATCATCAACGGTAAGGCAGCAGTGATGGGCATCATCAGAGCACGAAGTGCCAAGAAGTAAAGAATAAAAGTAAAAACAAACCAAATACTTGATTAAGTAAAATGGGAAAATTAATCGTTTCATTATCGCCACATGCCCACGGAAATGAGAGCGTGGAGAAGAACATGTACGGAGTAATCATTGCTCTCGTGCCTGCCATCCTCGCATCTTTCTATTTCTTCGGCTTGGGTTCAGCAGTCGTTCTGCTCACCTCTGTGGCAGCCTGCGTCTTCTTTGAGTGGGCAATTACAAAATATCTCCTGAAGGAGGAGACCAGCTTGCTCGATGGTTCTGCCATCATCACCGGTCTCTTGCTCGGCATGAACTTGCCTAGTAACCTTCCTCTCTGGATCATCATCATTGGTGCCTTGTTTGCCATCGGTGTAGGTAAGATGAGTTTCGGCGGTCTGGGTAACAATCCTTTCAATCCCGCTTTGGTGGGCCGTTGCTTCCTGCTCGTCAGCTTCCCTGCCCAGATGACTTCATGGCCAGTGGCAGGACAGATGCTCAGCTATACCGATGCTACAACTGGTGCTACACCGCTGGCTATCATGAAGACTGCCATCAAGACTGGCGATGCTTCTCTCCTGAATCAGTTGCCTGATTCCTTGAGCCTGCTCTTCGGTGCTACTGGCGATACCTTCGGTGCCGGAACTACCGGTGAGGTTTGTGCTTTCGCCTTGTTGCTCGGTTTGGCTTACATGCTCTGGAAGAAGGTCATCACCTGGCATATACCAGTAGGCATCATCGCTACCGTATTCGTTTTCAGCGGTTTGATGCATTTGGCTAATCCTGTTTATGCCAATCCTTTGGCTGTGATATTCAGTGGTGGTCTGATGCTCGGTGCCATCTTCATGGCTACTGATTACGTAACCTCACCAATGACTCATAAGGGTATGCTCATCTACGGTGTCTGCATCGGTCTTCTCACCGTCATCATCCGTAACTGGGGTAGCTATCCAGAAGGTATGTCGTTCGCCATTCTTATCATGAATGCGTTCACACCTCTTATTAACACATACGTTAAACCAAAGCGCTTCGGTGAGAAGCCTGCTAAGAAATAAGGAGGACTGAGACATGCAGAAATTAGAATCATCATTAAAGAACATGGTTTTGGTGCTCGTAGGTGTAGCACTCGTTGTGGGTGCCGTGCTGGCTTGTATCAATAACCTTACATCAGGTCCTATCGCTGAAAAGGCGGCACAGAGTCTGGCTACCGGTATCAAGAGCGTGATGGGTACTGAAGATCTCCAGGTGGCTGAGCCAGAAGAGGTGAAGCAGGAGTTTGGCGGCAAGGAGTTTACCTTTATCCTCCACAAGTGCTCTGATAAGAGTGGCAAGGAGTTGGGTGCTGCCGTAGAGAGTACTACCGGCGGTTTCGGCGGCGACTTGAAGGTGCTCGTAGGTTTCGATACCGAGGGCAAGATTATGGGTTACACCATTCTCCAGGCTTCAGAGACACCGGGTCTGGGTGCCAAGGCAACTACCTGGTTCCAGAAAGACGGAAAGGGTAGCATCATCGGAAAGACTCCAAAGGATGGCGACCTCCACGTAAGCAAGGACGATAAGGGTGGCAATGCAGTAGATGCCATCACCGCATCAACCATTACCAGCCGTGCCTTCCTCAAGGCTATCAATCAGGCTTATGCTGCCTATGCAGGTAAGCGTGTAGATGGCGAGAGCGGTGCATCTCAGAAAGCAGATGCTGAGAGCGGTGCATCTGAAGTTGAACATAACGAAAAGAAAGGATAAGCCGATATGAGTAATATGAAAATTTTGATGAACGGACTCATCAAGGAGAACCCTACCTTCGTGTTGCTCCTCGGTATGTGTCCTACCTTGGCAACAACTACTAGTGCCATCAACGGTCTTTCCATGGGATTGGCAACCATGGCAGTATTGGTTTGTACCAACTTTGTGATTTCATGTATCAAGAAGATTACCCCGGATATGGTTCGCATCCCTGTTTTCATTGTCGTGATTGCAGCCTTCGTAACCATCCTGCAAATGTTGATGAGCGCCTATGCTCCTGACAGTATCAACCAGGCACTGGGTATCTATATCCCATTGATCGTAGTAAACTGTATCATCCTGGGCCGTGCAGAGAGCTTTGCTGCCAAGAACTCACCGATTGCCAGTCTCTTTGATGGTCTCGGCTGCGGTTTGGGTTTCACCCTCGGTTTGACTATCTTGGGTAGTGCCCGTGAGATTCTCGGTGCAGGTAGCGTATTCGGTATCACTCTGTTGCCAGAGACTACCAATATCTTGATGTTTATCCTGCCTCCTGGAGCTTTCCTCACATTGGGATACATCATTGCTATATTTAATAAGGTAAAGAAGTAAGCGTAGGCATCACTTCAATCAATGAAATAGAATAGAAATTATGGAATATTTATTGATATTTATCTCTGCGATATTCGTCAACAACATCGTCTTGTCGCAGTTTCTCGGTATCTGTCCGTTCCTGGGCGTATCGAAGAAAGTTGATACAGCCATCGGTATGGGTGGTGCCATCGCCTTCGTCTTGACCTTGGCAACCATCATTACCTGGTGTGTTCAGAAGTATGTACTCGATCCATTCGGATTGCAATATCTCCAGACCCTGGCGTTCATCCTCGTGATTGCTGCCTTGGTTCAGATGGTAGAGATCATTCTCAAGAAGGTTTCTCCTGCACTTTATCAGGCGCTCGGTATCTTCCTGCCTTTGATTACTACCAACTGTGCTGTGCTGGGTGTAGCCATCCTGGTTATCCAGAAGGACTACAATCTCTTGGAGAGTGTGGTTTATGCGTTCTCTACAGCCCTCGGCTTTGCCCTGGCTCTCATCGTTTTCGCTGGTATTCGTGAGCAGCAGGCTTTGGTTCGCATTCCTAAGGGTATGCAGGGCGTAGCCATCGTCATGGTTACAGCCGCTCTCCTCAGTCTTGCCTTCATGGGCTTCTCTGGTGTAGATGGAGGCTTGAAGTCTTTGTTCGGATTGGAGTAAATCGATATTTAATATTGAATTGAGTCCACTTAAAAAAGCATGATACTAGGCTTTTTTAAGTGGACTTTATTGTTTTTTGGGAGGGCTTTGACCAAATGTGCCCGAGGCTTTGGGCACTTTTACCCGGAGCTGCCGGTTAAAACTGCTTATGTTCTCGGGCACGTTTGCTCATGTTCCCGGGCATAAGTGCTTATGTACACGGGTACAAATTGTAACGTACAGAATCAAAATGTCATTATTTGCAGCTTTTCCAGCCTACTAACTTGTCCGTTCTATCACCCGTGCCTCGATAGTATATCAGAACGTCATATCGATTGGCGGTTTGAAAGAAGTTTCCTTCTGTGCTTACCGGGTGCGTGCTGCCGTCATCTTTAAGAACGAGATACTGGTAACTGTAGTAGCCTTGCTTGAGGCACACGGTGGCGTGATAGCAATGCTTCTTCTCATCGTATTCCATGCGATATGCTGGCAGGAAACTGTCGTAGGTCCAGTCTCCGTTCAGATATACTTCTCCTGGCTGTCTTTCGGTTTGCAGAACGAAGTGAACCTGCGCATAGTCACAGGTGAAGGTATTGTCGTTGTTGTCGCTGTTGCGCACGTAAAAGGAGCCTTTGGCGCTCTCGTCGTATACATAGCTGGGACGAGGCGTGTCTGGTACTACATATACCTGATATTCTGATCCATCCCATTTTATTTCGTCGATACCCATGGATGGATGGTCCATATCCAGCATTTCGAACTTTCGGTACTCGTTTCCTGCATCGAATATCAGATTCCGGTTGTGCTGCCATTGCAGACCGTCGGCGCTGATGTAATTCGGCTTGGCATTCCATACGGCATTGTCCCAGCGCCCGTTTTGTAGCACTACAGTCTTGATTTGCTGCGAAGGGTTGGTTACTCTCAGATTACCATATTTCATGTTCAGACTTACCTGCTGATGCTTCTTATTGACATCAATATCCGTGTTGGAAGAATATCCGATGGCTACCTGTACTTGCGGATCTACCACCATGAAGCAGGCAGTCAGCATCCTGTTGTCATCACCGTCGGCATTATCATCGTAAACCGTGAGTTTATAGTTTCCGCTCATGGTAATGTGACAGTTCTCGTTTGGGATGGTGAGCTGATAATGGGTGTAGAGATGGTCGGTGTTGAGCGACTGCTCTATGTTGTCGATGGCCTGCTCGCCATTGAAGCCCCGCAGATAGTCGGCTTCAAAGAGTCCCTCAGATACCTTCCAGTTGGCATCGCAATGTTCTATCTTGTAGGTATAGCGATGGTAGTCGTGGGTCATATCATCGAAATCAATGTGGATAGGGAGACCACCCAGTTGGGTGATAGGCATGGCTTGCCAGTTGGTGCCCGCCACAACTTGCAGGGTGGCGATGCGTGGGTTGAGTATCTCGTGGCGCTGCGCATGAGCAGATGATGCGCAGATGGCGAGAAGGAGTAGGAGTGATAAATGTATTCTTTGCATATTGATAATTGTTTGCTTAACTTTACTGCAAAGATACTGCAAAATGGGGAGAATACCAAATGTATGGACAAAAAAATAACTTGCAGTAGTCATAAAGACTAATTGCAAGCTTCACTAACAATAACTAACCCATAAAAACATTTGGTAGTCGATAGGGGAATCGAACCCCTATGCCAAGATTGAGAATCTTGTATCCTAACCATTAGATGAATCGACCAACGTTGCAGTTTCGAACTCCGCTTGCGGAAGGTGGGGGATTCGAACCCCCGGTACGGTAAACCCGCACGTCAGTTTAGCAAACTGGTGGTTTCAGCCACTCACCCAACCTTCCTGTTGAATTCAGTTTCTGAATCACAAGCATCGTTCTCAAATGCGATTGCAAAGGTACTAATTTTTTTTGGTTCCACCAAATTTTTCCCTTACTTTTTTGTCTAAATGTTTAGAAGATTGCTGGATTCTTGTCTTTCCTGCCTTAGGGCAAAAAAATAACTTGCAGTAGTCATAAAGACTAAATGCAAGCTTACCAACAATAACTAATACATGAAAACACTTTGTAGTCGATAGGGGAATCGAACCCCTATGCCAAGATTGAGAATCTTGTATCCTAACCATTAGATGAATCGACCTT
>CAKQCH010000052.1:0-16873 GCA_934216735.1 uncultured Prevotella sp. | reverse complement strand
ACTTTCTTCAATCGTGAGATGGGGGGCTACACCATCGGACAGTATGTGCAGGAATACTACAATGGTCAGCAGGACAAATTCCACCAGCAAGCCGCCGATATCGATGACAAGATACGGATCATCATGGAGCTGCGTGAGGGTGTATCATTGAAGGTTCTTCCTTACACCTTCACCAAGAACGTGAAAGCTACCAAGGATCATCCTTTCATCAAGGCGGGTACCACCACCTGGTTTTCACCGGTGGATAAGTTGCCGCAAGCCGTAGAGCAGCAGCATGCACTCTATATCAAGAACGTATTCTCCCTGCTGAATGGCGATGTAAAGGCAGGCAATACGAGCCGTGTAAACGAGTTCTTCGTCAAGATGAAGAAATATCAGGAGGTAAGTAGTGGTAACTCGCTGCCAACAAATACCCAGTATAAGGCAGAACGCATCAATAATGCCTTTCCTTTTGCCACTATTCTCTTCATGGCAAACCTCACACTGGGCTTCATTGCCCTCTTCTACACCATCTATCGCATGACGAAGAAGAGAGAAATCAAGGCATTGAACATCGCTTTGCCTATCTTGCTTGGCGTATCCTTCCTTGCATTAACCTTCGGATTGGCATTGAGATGGATTATCAGCGGCAACATACCTATGTCTAACGGATATGAAAGTATGTTGACTGTAGCCTGGTTCGTGATGCTTATCAGCATTTTGATGCAGTTGCGCATCCGCATCGTCATGGTATTCGGCTTCCTGATTTCAGGATTCTTCCTTCTGGTAAGCCATATCAACCAGATGGATCCTGCTATCGGACAGATGATGCCGGTATTGAACAGTCCGTTACTCAGCATCCATGTCAGCATCATCATGATGAGCTACGCCCTCCTATCGCTCACCTTTATCTGTGGCATCATGGGTATCTGCCTTCGCTCTCATGGCGAAGAGCTTCAGGCACTGAGCCGCATCTTCCTATACCCTGCCCTCACCACGATGGGATTCGGAATCTTCATCGGAGCCATCTGGGCTAACGTGAGCTGGGGTAATTACTGGAGTTGGGATAGCAAGGAGACGTGGGCGCTCATCACCTTTATGATTTATGCTGTAGTAGTGCATACGCAGAGTCTGCCTGTTTTCCGCAAGCCGCTGGTGTATCACATCTACATCACCCTAGCCTTCCTGAGTATCGCCATGACCTACTTCGGTGTGAACTATTTCCTCACGGGCATGCACTCTTATGCATAGCCCGTCAGAAGCCAGAATATATTTAGTCTTAAGGCAAAATTTATTTTCCCTTAAGGCTAATTTTATTTTCCCTTAAGGATAAATATATGATGGTGTTGACATCAATCTAATCATCATGCTCTTCAAGAAGAGAGAAATCCATTCCCCCACACTCTTTTTATGTTTTTTTAATATCCTACGGTCACAATTGTTACCGTAGGATTATTTTCAAAGCCGTAATTTTGCAGCCGGAAACCAGGAATGGCAGATCGCCGCCTGGAAGAAAACATTAAAATAACTCATTAATTTATAGCAATATGACAGAAAACAAGATGTTCTGTTTCCAGTGTCAGGAAACAGCTAAGGGTACAGGCTGTACCATCAAGGGTGTTTGCGGTAAGGAGGCTACAACTTCCAAGTGGCAGGATCTGCTGCTCAGCGTGGTTCGTGGCATAGGAACCATACAGCATAGCATAGGCAAAGAGCCGACACCAGAGGTAACCCGTTTCCTCACGGATGCACTCTTCACCACCATTACCAACGCCAACTTCAACGACCAGGATATCCTGCAAAAGGTAGATAAGGGCATCGTACTGAAGAAACAGCTGCTGCAAAAGGCAGCAAGCATGAATATCCACCTCCCTGCCTATCAGGAGGTAACCTGGGGTGGCGAGAAGACAGACTATGAGACAGAGGGCACCCGTGAATCCGTGCTCCGCCACGAGAATGCAGATATCCGCTCGCTCAAGGAACTCACCATGCTCGGTCTGAAGGGTATGGCAGCATACTACGAGCACGCAGCCCATCTGGGAGAAGAGAACAGCGAGATTATCAGCTTCATCTGCCGTGCTCTCGCCACCATCAGCAACCCTGATGCTGATATGAACACGCTGCTGGGCGTGGTGCTCGAAACAGGAAAGTACGGCGTGGATGTGATGGCACTCCTCGACAAGGCCAACACCCAGGCATACGGTAATCCGGAACTCACCAGAGTGAACATCGGCACAGGCAGCAATCCGGGCATCCTCATCTCCGGTCACGACCTGAAGGATATCGAAGATCTCCTCATCCAGACCGAAGGCACAGGCATCGACGTCTATACCCATGGCGAGATGCTTCCTGCCCACTACTATCCGCAGCTCAAGAAGTACAAGCATCTGGTGGGCAACTACGGCAATGCGTGGTGGAAACAGAAGGAGGAATTCGAGAGCTTCAACGGTCCTGTAGTCTTCACCACCAACTGCATCGTACCGCCATCGCCATCGGCAGGCTACAGGAACCGCGTCTTCACCACCAACTCTACAGGTTTCCCTGGCTGGAAGCATATCCAGGCGGGTGCCGACGGCCACAAGGACTTCTCCGAGGTGATTGCGCTTGCCAAGACCTGCCAGCCACCTAGGGAGATAGAGACAGGCGAGATCATTGGCGGTTTTGCGCATGCCCAGGTCTTTGCCCTGGCAGACAAGATAGTAGAGGCTGTGAAGAGCGGAGCCATCCGCAAGTTTGTGGTGATGAGTGGCTGCGATGGCAGAATGAAGAGCCGCAACTACTACGAGGAGTTTGCCAAGGCGCTGCCTCAGGATGTAGTGATACTCACCAGCGGCTGTGCCAAGTTCAAGTACAACAAGCTCAATCTGGGCGACATCAACGGCATTCCTCGTGTGCTGGATGCCGGTCAGTGCAACGACTCTTATTCCTGGGCGGTTGTGGCATTGAAGCTGAAGGAGATCTTTGGAGCCAGCGACATCAATGAACTTCCTATCTTCTTCAATATTGCCTGGTACGAGCAGAAGGCTGTCATCGTACTTCTTGCCCTGCTGCATCTGGGCGTAAAGAACATCCATCTGGGTCCTACGCTCCCAGCCTTCTGTTCACCAGCCGTACTGAAGGTTTTGGTAGATACCTTTGGCATTGCCGGAAACGGAACGGTAGAAGAGGACATCAAAAAATATATAGGATAAGAACAGCAGCTACTGAGTTAAGGGAGAATTTGCAGCCGTTAGACAACGTCCATGCCGAGCATACAACAATAAAGGGAGATTTCTTGGCGAAATCTCCCTTTATCTATTGCAAAAAGCAGCTATAATTTCTTGATTTCATCTAATGACAACTGGGTTGCTGCTGCCACTTGCTCGGCAGACAAGCCCATTGCAAGAAGACGACGGGCGGTGGCCTTCTTCTCATCTTTGGCTCCTTCGGCACGACCTTCTTCTCGTCCTTCAGCTCGTCCTTCAGCTCGTCCTTCTTCTCGACCATCGGCAAGACCTTTCTGCCAGCCATCATCATAACCCGTCTTGATAACGCTGCGCTGATAGCGCAGATTCTCCATGTGACGGACATAATCATTCTTTTCCGCTACGGTCAACTTATCTATATCCAGGCATTTGCGGGCATCTGCCAAACCTGGGGCCTGGGCTGCCTCGCTGATCTCGCCGGTCTTGAGAAACTCGATCCATTCATCCAAATTGTTCACCGCCAGCTTATCAAAGTTGTTCACGCAGAGCAGATAATACTCCGGGAATATATCTCCGGCTTCGCGATTAGTCTTGCGTCCCTGAGGGATTTCATCACCGAAGAAGAGTTCACTCTGTCGGTTGGAGAGTTTCAGGATATCATTCGGCTGATGCAGTCCCTGGAACATCGTCTTGCCATGATATACATAATCCTTAGCCTGTCCCAATGTGAAATACACGATATTGATGGAATATACCTTGCGCACTTTGTCGTAATCATCGCCCAGACTGATATTGTCTGTGATGACCTTGGAAACTCCATAGAGCATACGGTGGAAATAGGTATGTTCCCGGGTATTCTGTATCTCGAAGATGATGAATTCTCCCTTCTCATTTTCTGCCAGGATATCCACTCTGTTGAATTTATCATTCTCGGTCTGCTGATTGCTCTCACTATCCAGGAATCTGTTGATCTTGAATTTCTCGTTCAACAGCGAACACATAAAGCCTTCCAGCACGGCATAGTTTGCCTTGTTACGAAGCAGGCGCTTCATCGCCCAGTCAAATCTGATATAATTTGCCATATTCTTCCTCCATTTATTAATTTTCAGCTGCAAAGTTACGACTTTATTTTAAGACACCAAAGTTTTTTCGTATTTTTCTTGCTTATTACCAGAACTTTAGCTAGTAAGATTCCACTCTTATAGGGCGTGCGGAGATTCTGCCTTCAAGATTCTAAATGGAGCAAACAATAAATCGGAGGAAAATGCGTTATTGGATATAAAACTTAAATGTATGAAAGAATCAATATTCGTTACCTTGCAGAAATGCACGGTATTTGAGGGATTTACCCCTGAGGAAATCAGAGAGGCGCTATCGATGGTAAGCTACCGGATGGTGGAGCTTGCTGCCAGGGAAACCTATGTGCTGGCAGGAATGCCCTGCAGATATGCCGACATCATCGTCGAGGGGGAGATGATAGCCCGCATGTCGGGATTGTCGGGCAAGCAGGCCCAGATAGAGCGGTTAGGCGAACCGATGTTGATAGCCCCGGCCTATATCTTCGCACATAATAACGAGATGCCCGTAAGCGTGGAGACAAGCAAGAAGACTACCCTCCTGCGCATGAGACCTTCGGAACTGAAACTGCTGATAGATACCAACGAGCGCATACGCTGGAACTTCATCCAACACCTGTCAAGGATAGATATCTTCCTTTCGCAGAAAATGCGCATGCTCTCCCTTTTCTCCGTCAAGGAGAAGGTGGCGCAATACCTCATCAAGATGGCTACCGAACAGCAGAGCAGAACCATCCGACTGGATGTCAGCCGCCAGGAAATGGCGGATATCTTCGGTATCCAGAAGTTCTCGCTCCTCCGCTGCCTCTCAGAATTCGAGGAGAAGGGTGCCATCAGGATTGAGGGCAAGACCATCACCATACTCAACTCAGATGACATGAAATAAGAAGCAAAAAGTAGTTTCATGTGCCCATGAAACTACTTTCTTTTTTTATTGCTTTTTCTACTATATTCTATTCTGCAAAAACGGAGCGCCAAAGACTGTAGCGCGCTTCGGGGTTCAGTTGTTCCAAGTGCTGGAAAACAGCTTGCATATCAGCACGGCGGGTGGTCTCTTCGTAAGGACACAACGCCTTCTGCTTAGTGAAATGCAACTCTTCTGCCACCTGACGGATATCCGCCTCATGCACCAGACAAAGGGGACGGATGATGGTGAGCGGATAATGCTTTAATGATAAGCTGGGCTGCATGGTGGAACGAGAACCCTCGAAGGTGATATTCATCAGCAGGGTAACGAGGATATCATCCATGTGATGGCCCAAGGCTATCTTGTTAAAACCATTATTTACCGCAAACTCGAAGAGCGTCTTGCGGCGGTTCCAGGCACAAAGGAAACAACGGGTCTTGCGGGGATCGGTGGATTCATCGAAAGAACTGTGCAGGATATGGAGCCGGATGCCATTCTCTGCACAGAAATCCTGCAGATAAGAACGGTCGGTCTCGTAAGGAATGTTATCCATGATGATATGCGCCGCCTCCACCTCGATATGCGGCTTATAGATGCGGGCTCGCTGAGCCAAGAGGCGCACCAGTTCCAGAGAATCCTTTCCGCCGCTCAAGGCAATGAGAATCCGGTCACCATCCTCCAAAAGGTGATAATCCACGCATCCTTTATTGAATCGCTTTAAAATCTTCTGTTCTGCTTTCATCACATTATATTATATAAATGTAGCCGTACATGAATATTATATAAGGAAAAAGCCGCTGTCCCCTAGAGAACAGCGACTTTATCAAATACATTCCTCATCCTATGAAGGAGAGAAACGACAATTTAAACTTCGAATATATGAAAAACGCGTTTTATCGCTTGATTCCTTCTTACTTAGCGTAAGCTACACTGCGAGTCTCACGAATCACGGTGATCTTCACCTGACCAGGATAGGTCATCTCATTCTGAATCTTGGTAGCAATCTCGTCAGAGAGCTTGATGCTCTGCTCATCATTCATCTTGTCGGCACCCACGATGACGCGGAGCTCACGACCTGCCTGAATAGCATAGGTCTTGGTTACGCCAGGATAGCTCATGGCAATAGCCTCAAGGTCGTTCAAACGCTTGATGTATGCCTCAACAATCTCACGACGAGCACCAGGACGAGCACCAGAGATAGCATCACATACCTGAACGATAGGAGCCAACAGGGTGTTCATCTCCATCTCGTCGTGGTGAGCACCGATGGCATTGCAGATATCTGGCTTCTCCTTATATTTCTCGGCAATCTTGGCGCCATACAATGCGTGTGGCAACTCGCTCTCCTCATCAGGCACCTTACCGATATCATGCAACAAGCCGGCACGCTTTGCCTTCTTTGGGTTCAAGCCCAACTCTGAAGCCATCACCGCACAGAGATTAGCGGTTTCACGAGCATGCTGCAGCAGGTTCTGACCATAAGAAGAACGATACTTCATCTTACCGATGATGCGAACCAACTCAGGGTGCAAGCCATGGATACCGAGGTCGATGGCTGTACGCTTACCGGTCTCGATAATCTCATTGTCCAACTGCTTCTTCACCTTGGCTACCACCTCCTCAATACGGGCTGGGTGAATACGTCCATCGGCTACAAGCTGATGGAGAGCCAGGCGGCAAACTTCACGACGCACAGGGTCGAAGGCAGAGATAACGATAGCCTCAGGAGTATCATCTACCACGATTTCAACACCGGTAGCAGCCTCCAGGGCACGGATGTTACGACCTTCACGACCGATGATGCGTCCCTTCACCTCATCATTATCAATGTGGAACACACTGACAGAGTTCTCGATGGCTGTTTCTGTAGCCACACGCTGGATAGTCTGGATAACGATCTTCTTAGCCTGCTGGTTAGCATTCATCTTGGCATCATCCATAATCTCGTTGATGTAGCTTGCCGCATCCAGGCGAGCCTGGTCTTTCAAGCTCTCTACGAGACGGTTCTTTGCCTCCTCAGCGCTCAAACCAGAGAGTTCCTCCAACTTTGCCTGCTCCTGCTTCTGCATTTTTTCCAGATCCTGCTGCTTTACGGCAAGGAGTTTCTTCTCGTTGTCGATGCGCTGCTGGTTCTGGTCGAGTTCCATCTTGCGGCGTCCCAGGTCTTCCTGACGCTGGTTCAGGGAGATTTCACGCTGCTTCAGCTTGTTCTCACTCTGCTGAATGCGTGAGTTTCGCTGCTGCACCTCCTTCTCCAGTTCAGCTTTTTTATTGAGGAACTTCTCTTTTACTTCGAGAAGTTTTTTCTCTTTAACTACTTCTGCCTCTTTATTGGCAGCATCAATCATTTCATTATATTTTCCCTTAATGACATAACGGAAAATGAAATACCCTGCAAGCCCACCCAGTACGAGGGTGACGAGGGCCACTATTATTGTTACCATATATATATTATAATTATTAATATTCTTAACGGAGTAATCTTACTTTGCTTACTTTGCCAAGGTATCTTCTATCTCTGCAGTCAGTTTGTTCAGAATATCATTATATGGTTGGGTATCATTTTTATCTGATTCCTTCTCGTATCTCAGAGCCACGTCGATGAGCGCCATATAGAGAATCTCCTTATCGCTTTTTCTTCCCTTGAAGATTTTTGAATAGGAGTTCACGATTTCGTCGATCAACTTAGCCGATTTACGATAATACTCTTCATCCTCTCTCGGTATTCTTACCGTGAGGTCGGTATCATATACATGTAATCTGATTTGCAATTTATCTTCCATCTGATCTGCCATAGTTTCGAATTTTATTACTGATCACTCAGTAGCGTAATACACTTATTGACATCCCGAATCAGCTTGGCGATTCGTTTCTGTGTAGCCTCCATGTCGGAGTCAGAAATCGTCATCATCTTCGCCATCTTCAAGCTGTCATAATCATGCTTTGCCTGAGTCAACTTCTCCTCCAATTCCTTGATCTTGGCATCTCGCTCGTCCACCATGGCATATAGCTCTGCATTCTCATGCTTGACGTCTTCAAACTTGAGAATCATCTGCCTAACCCTTGTGGCAAACGTATTGATTGTTTTCTCACTAGCACTCATGATATTTTCTTTTTGGCTACAAATTTAAGAGAATAATTTGAATAAAACAAATATTCTGCAAGTTTTTTTATATTTTTGGGGTATTATTGGCTACTTTCCCATCTTTTGCTTCGCCTTTTCCACCTGTTCGTCGGATGGACGTGGTTCTTTCTTGGCCAACATCATCACCTGGAAAGCGAAGTCTGTAACCCACTGCTGGCTGAACTTGAGGTGGCTGTTGAGCTGTCGGAGCGTTACCACGGTCTTCAGGGCACTGGCATCAGAGAAGTCGTTCTTATTGAAGATATCGTCCACGGTCTGAGCAGTCATCTTATACAAGGTGTTCTTCATGAAGCTAGGCAGACGGAGCTTGAACTTCATGAGGTTGCCGATGAGCATCATGAGGTCCTGGCTGAAGGTTTGGAACTGCTTGAGATAAACATTCACATCCTGCAGCTTCTGGCAGTTTTTGCGGATGCTGGAATCAATCTCCTTGAACCAGCTCTCGTCGGTGCCGTAGATGTCATGCATCATCTTTCTTACGTGCGCCTTCTCTCCGATGCCCAGACGGTTGTTGACGGTTGGCACATGGAAACTCGTCTTGAAGACACGCAACTCCGGCAGCATGGCCAGGTTGGTGATACCTAATTGTGAAGCCAATGCAGCCTGGAAATATACACTGACCAGAGTCATGTAGTCTTCCATGCCGCCCACTTTCTTATCGTCGGCTTTGCTGCCGAACAGTTTTGCAAATATACCCATTCTTTTTTCTTATTTTTCTTTAAAGTTCTAAAATGTTCTGCAAAAATACAACAAAATCGCAAAATACGCAAATTCGAGGCTTGTTTTTTTGCCTAAAGCCACATTTTTTCTATATAAAATGAAGATTTTAGGTTTTTCCTTTTCCTCTTTCATATTTTTTTCGTAACTTTGCCCCGATTTAGTAACAGAAAAAGGATTCCAATATAAAAGATATAGAGAATTTCAAAATGAACGACATTTACAGAGGAAACAATTTGGTGAGACAGTTGGTGGTGATTGCCGACTTCATCATCCTGAACAGTGTACTAGGAGGCTTCTATCTTCTGGACTCAGAATTTATGCCCGATTTTTTCGACAAGGCTACGAAAATCACCTTCTTTGTAGCCAATGCTTCGCTCATCGTCAGTGAGTATTTCTACTCCACGGTGATTCACATAAGAAAGGTGAAGCTGAGATGGGTATTCAAAAGAACTCTTTATCTTTCCCTACTCACCACATTGGTATTTTTTGTATCCCTCAGGCTTCTGAACAACAATGGCAAGATGTTTGCCTTCAGCATCATCTTCGGTATAGCCTTCTATCTTGTATTGATTCTTTCCAGATTCCTGGAATTAAGCATTCTGAAGCACTACCGAGCTAAAGGTTACAATAGCCGTACGGCTATCTTCGTGGGCAATGACCCTGCCATTGTGGAGATGTTCAAGACAATGACAGAAGACCCATCAACAGGTTACTATATCAGAGGTTACTACGCAGATGCAGATATCACCAATGCACCTGATGATTTGAAAAGACTGGGAACTCTGGAGGATTTAGACAAGATTATGAGCGACTCGATGAATAATACCATCAACGGCTTACCGGTCAACATAGAAGACCTGTTCTGCTGTCTGTCGCACAAAGACTCTACAGAAATCATCAAGATTATGCATTTCTGCGATAAGAATGTGATACACTTCTACTATCTGCCACGACAATTTGGCGAATACAGATTGCATCTTGATGCACAAAGCTTTATGGGCAAGACGGTTTATTCCAACCGCATTGAACCATTAGACAGTCCGTCTAACCGTGCCATCAAGCGATCTTTCGACATTTTCGTGAGCGGCATCGTCTGTCTGTGTCTCTTGCCTATCATCCCAATCATCGCTCTCTGCATCAAGATTCAGAGTCCGGGCCCAATCTTCTTCAAGCAGGCAAGAACGGGTTTGAATGGCGACATCTTCTACTGTCTGAAGTTCCGTTCCATGCACGTGAACAAAGATGCCGACAAGGCGCAGGCTACCAAGAACGACCCACGCAAGTTTGCCTTTGGCAACTTTATGCGCAAGACCAATATCGACGAGTTTCCACAGTTCCTCAACGTACTGAAGGGCGACATGAGCATCGTAGGTCCACGCCCACACATGCTTCACCATACCGAGGTATATGGTTCACTCATCGACAAGTATATGGTTCGCCATTTCTGTAAGCCAGGAATCACGGGTTGGGCTCAGGTGACAGGCTACCGCGGCGAGACAAAAGAGATCTGGCAGATGGAAGAGCGCGTGAGACGCGACATCTGGTACATCGAGAACTGGTCGTTCTGGCTTGACATCCGCATCATGCTGATGACTGCCAAGAGCATTCTTTTCCCAGATAAGAATGCTTATTGATAGTATGTATATTATATATTAAGGTATAAGAACTTTAACGATATATATAAAATAAGAACTTTAAAAAAAATAAAGAAGACATGAAAGGAATCGTATTAGCAGGTGGTTCCGGAACAAGATTGTATCCGATAACCAAGGGCATCAGCAAACAGCTGATTCCTATCTTCGACAAGCCGATGATATACTATCCGGTATCAGTATTGATGCTGGCTGGCATCAAGGACATTCTGATTATCTCAACCCCATTCGACTTGCCAGGCTTCAAGCGCCTGCTGGGCGACGGAAGTGAGTTGGGCGTACATTTTGAGTATGCCGAGCAGCCTTCACCAGACGGACTGGCACAGGCATTCATCATCGGAGAAAAGTTCATTGGCGATGACAATGTATGCCTTGTATTGGGCGACAACATCTTCTACGGAGCAGGCTTCACCGGTTTGCTCAAGGAGAGCGTGAAAGCTACAGAGGAAGGCAACGCCAGCGTATTCGGTTACTACGTAAACGACCCGGAGCGTTATGGCGTGGCAGAATTCGACAAGGACGGCAACTGCCTGAGCATCGAAGAGAAGCCTGCACAGCCTAAGAGTAACTACGCAGTGGTAGGTCTCTACTTCTACCCTAACAGCGTGGTAGAGGTAGCTAAGCATATCAAGCCAAGCGCTAGAGGCGAGCTGGAGATTACCACCGTAAACCAGCATTATCTGGCAGAGAAGACTTTGAAGGTAAGAACCCTTCAGCGTGGATTCGCATGGCTTGACACCGGTACCCACGACAGTCTTTCGGAAGCCAGCACCTTCATCGAGTGCATTGAGAAGCGCCAGGGACTGAAAGTGGCTTGTCTTGAAGAAATCGCATACAAGCAGGGATGGATTGGCAAGGAGCAATTGAAGGAATTGGCCAAGCCTATGCTTAAGAACGGATACGGAAAGTATCTGATGGATTTGGTGGAAGGCAAATAAGGAAAGACTATTATCATTTGTCATCAACACATATTTAGAAAAAAACAACATTTATTATAATGGAAGAAAACAGAAACTTAGAATTGGGAAGTGTGCAGGAAGAAGAAAAGTCTGCTATCGACTTTCAGTTGATTTATTCCACACTGATTCTGAATTGGAAATGGTTTGTCCTGTCCATCATCGTTTGCTTAGGACTGGGATACCTCTACCTGAAGTGTGCGAAGCCTGTATTCCAGACCACTACAAAGGTGCTCATCAAGGATGACCAGCAAAACAAGCGTGGAAACGGAATGAACAGCATGATTCAGAATGCCACTAACTTGGGTTTTATGACAAACTCAAACGGTATCGACAACGAGATTGAGATTCTGTCGGCTAACGACATGGCTCTCCAGACCGTAATCGACATGAAGCTCTACGTGAACTACTATCACAAGGGAACATTCCGTTCTTCGCTGGTTTACAAGGATCAGGAAATCAATGTCGACATGGACATGAAGAACCTGAAGAAGCTCAACTCTCCAGTGAAGCTGAACATCGAGAAGGATGGCAACAAGTATATCGTAAAGGGTAGCTACTATGTTCCTATCGATGCATTTTCAGTAGAGAAGGACCCTGTAAAGATAGAGAAGACCATCGACCGTCTCCCTGCTACCATCAATACCCGCGTGGGTAATATCTCCTTGACTGCTAACAAGAGATTCAAGATGGAGGATGGCGATGTATTGAAGGCGATTATCGTATCACCAGAAATGGCAGCCAAAAGCTATGTGAAGAATCTGAGCGTTAGCCAGACTTCAAAGACTACCACCATCGCTGAAATCGTATTCAACGACGAGAACCCACAGCGCGGTCTCGACTATCTGCATAGCCTCGTAAAGGTTTACAACCGCCAGGCTAACCTCGACAAGAACGAGATTGCCTTCCGCACAGAGCAGTTTATCAACAGCCGATTGGAGAAAATCAACGCAGAGTTGGGTAGCACCGAAGGCCAGTTGGAGAGCTATAAGAAGCGCAACAAGGTGATTGAAATGAAGCTGAACGCTACAGCTGCCATTGCCAATGCCGATACTTATACCCAGAAGCTCCAGGAGGCTAACACCCAGGTGGAATTGCTCAAGGAACTTGGCAAGTACATGAACGAGTCTGGCAACAGATATCAGCCTATCCCATCTAACGTAGGTTTGACCGATGAGAGTTCTACAGCCCTCATCAACGAGTACAACAGGATTGCCTTGAAACGTAACGAGTTGTTGCACGCTGCAAGCGAGAGCTCTCCTACAGTTACTCCATTGACAGCCCAGTTGGATGACCTCACCAATTCCATCAAGAGAGCGATGCGCCAGGCTAAGCTCGGTATGGAGATTCAGCGCAATAGCATTGCTGCACAGGCAGGACAGTACAACAATCAGCTTGGCAACTCACCTGAGCAGGAAAGAGTACTGACACAGATCGGCCGTCAGCAGGAAGTGAAGTCAGGTCTTTACCTGATGCTCCTGGAGAAGCGCGAGGAGAACTCTATCTCTCTGGCTGCTACAGCAGACAAGGGTAAGATTATCGATGCACCATCACTTGTAGGTCAGACAAGCCCTAAGAAGCCTATCATCATGCTCATCGCATTGGTACTCGGTTTGGCTATCCCTGCAGGTATCCTCTTCCTGATTGAGTTCTTCAAGTATAAGATTGAAGGTCATGAGGACGTTATCAAGCTGACTCAGGTTCCAGTAATCGCCGATATTCCTGTGGCTAGCGACGCTGCCAAGAAGGAAGGAAAGGCAGATATCGTGGTTCACCAGAACGTGAACAACCTGATGGAGGAAATCTTCCGTGGTCTGCGTACCAACATCCAGTTTATGCTGAAGGAAGGCGAGAAGGTGATGATGTTCACCTCTTCTACTTCGGGTGAAGGAAAGACATTCGTGGCTTCCAATATCGGTATCTCCCTCGCCCTGCTGGGCAAGAAGGTAGTGATGGTAGGTCTGGATATCCGTAAGCCTCGTCTGGCTGAGCTGTTCCAGATTGATAATCACCACAATGGTATCACCAACCTGATTGTTCACGACCATAACTCATGGGAAGATATCCAGAAGCAGATTCTTCCATCGGGTGTCAACAAGAACCTCGACCTCTTGATGGCGGGTCCTGTTCCTCCTAACCCAGGTGAGTTGGTAACAAGAGCTAGTCTTGACGACATCATCAACCAGTTGAGAGCAAATTACGACTACGTAATCCTCGATACAGCTCCTGTAGGTCTGGTAAATGATAGTTTGCAACTCGGTCGTCTGGCAGACCTCTGTGTATATGTTTGCCGTGCCGACTATACTCCAAAGGCAAGCTTCGGCATGATCAACGGCTTGAACGCAGAGAAGAAATTGCCTAACATGTGCCTCGTACTCAACGGCGTTGACCTCTCTAAGAAGAAGCACAGCTTCTACTATGGAGTGGGCAAATATGGCAAGTATGGCAAGTACGGAAACTATGGCAGCTATGGTTCATACGGAAAGTATGGCAAGTACGGAAAGTATGGCTCTTACGGACAGTATGGTAGCTATGGCAACTATAGCAACAGCCATTATGGCAAAGCCGACGATACAAGTATCAAGAAGTAAATACAGACAAATATTCAAACAACCAAGAGAGTCTTTCTATTTATATAGGAAGACTCTTTTAGATTAAATCAATATTTTAGATTAAATCAATATATTATAAATAAAGAAACAAGAAATGGCAACAATAGCAGTAGATTTCGATGGTACTATCGTTACCCACGAGTACCCAAAGATTGGTACAGAGCTACCATTCGCCACAGAGACCTTAAAAATGTTGATTAAAGACCATCACAAGCTGATTCTCTGGAGCGTACGCGAAGGCAAGCTTCTGGATGAGGCAGTGGAATGGTGCAGAGAGCGCGGAGTAGAGTTCTGGGCAGTAAACAAGGATTATCCGGAGGAAAGTCTGGAGAACAACAACCACTTCTCACGTAAGCTGAAAGCCGACTGGTTTATCGATGACCGCGGCATCGGAGGATTACCTGACTGGGGAGAGATTTACCAGATTATCAGCCACCACACCAGCTATCGCCGAATACTGAAGCAGAAATATGGTGAGGTACAGGAAGCTCCTAAGAAGAAACACTGGTGGAGCCGCGGATAAAGCTGTTACCCCAAAAGATATCCTATAGCAGATACGATAAAAGATATCCCCATAAAAAAAAGGTGTATTGCTCAATGGCAATACACCTTTTTTATTGTGTTTAATTTGAATATTCTGATTAGAAGAACAGGTAGCGGTTGTCCACTACGTGAGCCTTCTGATAAAGCTCGTTCATGAAGTTACCAGCATACTGCATAGCCTTCTGACGGCACTTCTGCTCGTAAGCCTTCTCATCGAACTTAACAGGACGATTGGTCTTGTTAGTAACCTGGAAGAGATAAACACCAGCGTTACCCTTTACTGCGTGAGCAGCGAAGGCACCCTTCTTGGTAGCAGAAACTGCACCAGAGAGAGCAGGCTCGCTGGCACCAGTAGCAGCGATGAATGTAGGAGCAGCAAAAGTAATCTGGTTTACAGAAGAAACCTTACCACCCTTAGCCTTAGCTGCAGCGATGCTCTTCACACCAGCCAGCTTAGCCATAATCTGCTCAGCCTTCTTATCCTTGATAACCTCTGCCTTGACCATCTCCTTTACCTGAGGATCGCTCAAGTCGCGGAAGCCGATGCGGTTAATCTTATTCAATACAACTACCAACAGGTGGTTGTTGTCGCCACACTCGTACATTGGAGAAATCTCACCTTCCTTGGTATCGAAGATCCACTTCAAAGCCTCACGGGTAGAATGGATGTTAGCAACATAATGAGTAGCTGTAGTTACATCCTTCAACTCCTGTACACGATAACCATTCTTCTCTGCATTCTTCAAGAGATCCTCTGCCTTAGGATTAGCACTTACGAAGCTAGAGAACTTGTTGTAAGCTGTGCGGTAGGTATCGTTAGAGAACTGAATCTCCTTCTTGATAACTGCAGCCACATACTTATCAACCATAGCCTTGCGGTCGCAAACCTGGAGGATGACATAACCCTGACCCAACAGAATCTGGTTCAATGCATTCACAGAAGCAGTATTCAATGTGTTGATGAAGGTCTTGTTGTCCTTATCCATGGTCTGAGCATACTCATACTGCTTGGTTGTCATCCAAGCCTTCTCACCTGTCTGACCATACTTCTTAGCGATAGCCTCGAAGTCTGCACCAGCAGCGAGAGCACCATGGATAGAGTCTGCCTTTGTCTTAGCCTCAGCCTGTGAAGCGGCAGCCACCTGGATTACACGATACTGGATAGAGTCTGGCAACTGCTGCTTGCTGATCAACTTCACGATATTCAAAGTATTGTCAGCAGCATTTACCTTCACTGCAGAAGTAGCACCAACAGCCAAAGAATCGATGTCGGCAGCGATGTCACGTGGAAAAGCATCCTTGCTAACTGGGATACCCAAGTAAGCAACAGAAGAAGCTGACTTGCGAACGAGCTCTGAAGGGTCAGCAGCCTCAGCAAGCTGAGTCTTGTAACCGGCGAACTCCTTGTTGATGGCAGCACGGTCTGCCTGAGAAGCCTTCACTTCGATATCAACATACTTGATGTCGCGGCTCTCAACAGGCTGCTTGAAGCGAGCCTTGAGTTCATCATACTTAGCCTTCAAGTCACTCTCCTCAACCTTCACCTTGTCGTCCTGGATATCAGAGTAAGGGAAAGCAGCCAACTGAATCTGACTCTCCTCGTTCTCCTCCTTGAATGCCATCTTAGCCTCAACAGGGTTAGAGATGAAGCAGTGAGCCAAGAGAGACTGATACTTCTGAGCCAATGTCTGCTGGCGAAGAGTCTTCTCAATGAATGACCAGTAGTTGAAGATCTTGTTATACTGATCCAACATCTGAGGGTTAGCAGATGGGTTAGCCTTCTGGGCCTTGTAGTCTGCCAGGAACTTCTGCAATGCAGAAGCATCGAAGCGGCCAGTCTGCTGGTTTACGAAAGGAGTCTGCTGAAGCATTGGGCTAGTACCTGTCTTCAAGATATCCTGAAGTTCTGCGTCGGTAACTGTAAGACCCAACTTGCCAGCTTCCTCAGCGATGATGGCGTTCTGCACGTATGAGTTCCATACCATGTCTTTCACCTGATTCATCTGCTCTTCAGGAAGATTCTCCTGACCTTGTTGCATTTTAATAACCTCTGTGTACTCATCAACGAGCTTCTGGAAATCCTGCACGCTGATTTTCT
>CAKQCH010000051.1:0-17232 GCA_934216735.1 uncultured Prevotella sp. | reverse complement strand
CACTCGGGCGACCAGGTGGAAATCCTCACCCAGAGCAACCAGAAGCCTAGAAGAGAATGGCTCAACATCGTGCAGACCTCGAAGGCAAAGGCTAAGATTCGCCTCGCCCTGAAGGAAACGCAGAAGAAGGACGGACTCTATGCCAAGGAACTGCTGGAACGCCGATTCAAGAACCGCAAGATAGAGATTGACGAGAGCACCATGGCGCGCATCATCAAGAAGATGGGATACAAGGAAAACTCTGATTTCTACAAGGATGTGGCAGAAGAGAAACTCGACGTGAACACCGTGGTGGAGAAATACATCGAAGAACGCGACCACGACCTCAACCTGAGCAACGCCAACAAGCCTGCCGAGAGTGCCGAGAACTTTGAGTTCGAGAATCCTACCGAGGAACTCCTGAAGCAGAGCGACGACGTACTGGTGATTGACGAGCATCTGAAGGGCATCGACTTCGAGCTCTCCCACTGCTGCCACCCTATCTATGGCGACCCTATCTTCGGATTCGTGACCATCAGCAAGGGTATCAAGATTCACCGCATCGACTGTCCTAACGCCAAGGAACTGCGCCGCCGTTTCGGTTATCGCATCGTGAAGGCGAAATGGAGCGGCAAGGGTACATCAAAGTATGCCATCACCCTGAGAATCATCGGAAACGATGATATCGGCATCGTGAGCAACATCACGAATATCATCTCGAAAGAGGATAAGCTCGTGATGAGAGGCATCAACATCTCATCAAAAGATGGCCTGTTCTCGGGCAATGTAACCGTGATGATTGATGACGCCGGCAAGACGGATGCACTGATCAAGAAACTGAGTGCCGTAAAGGGCGTAAAGCAGGTGACGAGAATATAAAAAAAATCCCGCAGACTATCAATCTGCGGGATTTTTTTATTATTATTTCGCCTTATTCAATCGCTTGATTACCGAGTAAGCATCATATAATCCCAGCTCTCCAGCCTTAGAAAGATCCTGGATGCCAGCCTGCCTGTTGCCGCTCTTGGCACGGGCGATACCTCTATTATAATAAGCCTCAGCCAAACGGTTATCTATCTTCAGCGCGATGGTATAGTCATCTATCGCCTTGGAAAGCTCGTTTCTGCCGGCATGCAGATTACCTCTGTTATAATAGATGTAAGCATTGCTGCTGTTCAGGCGGATGGCATCGCTGAAATCAGCCTCGGCAGAATGGATATTCACCACTCCCTTGCCCTCTGCCTTGTTGAACTCGTCCATCTCAGCCTGGCATACGGCACGCTGCCAGTAAGCCAGCGCATTCTTATCATCCAGCGATATATAATAGGTGAAATCGCTGATGGCTGCCTCGAAATCGCGAAGCACACTGTGGGCGATAGCACGACGCATGAGAATCAGCTTCTTCTGCTCGATATCCTTTGCCACACTCAGCTCTGCCGAGAGCTTATCTATCAGAGAGAAAATCTTCATGGAACCATTCTCATCCAACTGCTCCTTAGAGCATACGATATACACCTTATCAGAAGTCTTGCCCTTAGCGGCAGCAGCCTTGGAGCCTGATGCAGAAGGGCCTGAAGCAAGAGTACTAAGCTGCTGGTTCAAATCCTCCACAGCCTTATCGAACGCCTGTACCCCACTCACATTCTGGGTATTAGGGAAATAAGAGAGCTGGAACATAGGCAGATAGCTGGTCTCCACCTGGCGGTTCTGCACCCTGCCACGATACTCACTCTTGTAATTGTGCTCATACTTCGGCTCATCATCCACCACGAGCGAAGCAAACTTATCAGGGTCTATCTCCGAACGCTTGCGCATCTCCTTCTTGGTCTTCGCACTCCAGCGAGGCTGAATGCCGATGTGCTTGTTCATCTGCGCCTTGAAGATGCGGAACTCATCCATCTCAGCCTTTGCCGTCATACCCAGGCGGCGATAGCAGCGGGCACGATAGGAAAGACCCGTCCAGAAGTTTGGAAACTGCCCGATAACCGTAGAATAATCGCGGATAGCTGCCTTCAGGTTACCCGTCTTGTCGTGCAGCAGGGCACGGTTGAAGATGGCCATGAAGTTCTTCGGCTCCATCTTGATGACGAAGTCGAAATCGGTGATGGCACGGTTGTCATCACCCAACTGCACACGCATCAAGCCACGGTTGTAGTGAGCCAGGAAATTGTTGGGATCAAGGTCGATGGCAGCATCATAGTCGCTCATCGCACCTCGTAGATTATTGATGTTGATACGAGCCAAAGCACGGTTGATGTAACTGTTTACATTGTTCGGCTTGAAATGCAGCGACTTGGTGAGCGCCTCATCCGCCGTCTTCCACTCCTTTCGGGCCAGCGCCATATAGGCACGCGTGGTCCATGCATCTCCATCAAAAGGGTTCAGCTTGAGGCTCTGGTCGAGCCATTTCTCCGCCTGCACGGTATCCTTCTGATGCAGATACACCTCGGCCTTCAGGGAATAGGCGTTGGAATAATCCTTCCATTTGGTAATGATGGTATCCAGCTGCAGCTGCGCCTGGTCGTAATGCTTCTCCTCCATGAGGCAGAGTGCGCGGTTGAACCAGTAGTTGCGGTTGCGCGGTTCCAGACGGATGGCTGCATCGTAATCGGCGATGGCATCCGAGAAACGGTTCTGACGGATACGGCAGATGGCACGCAAGTCGTAGATATCGTTGATATAGGGATTCAGGTTCAACGCCTCAGAGGCATCGCTCTCAGCACCCATGTAATCATCGAGATTAAACTTGGCAACACTGCGGTAATACCAAGGCTCATAAAGATAAGGCTTGGCACCGATGGCTAGATTAAAATACTTAATGGAAAGAACGAAGTCCTCGTAATACAAGGCACTTCTGCCGGCAGTGACGAGCCGGTCAACTCTATATTGCGCCGATGCCGACAAAGCGGTCAGCATCAGCACAAAAGTGAAAATAAACTTTTTCATCGACGAATCTTAGTACGATAGCTGCAGCGGAACTTGCCCTTGATGATGTTCTTGAGCTTTCCGGCAATCATGTTCTTACGCAGTGGAGACACACGGTCTACGAACATGGTTCCCTCCAAATGGTCGAACTCATGCTGCATGACGCGCGCCAGGTAACCAGATACCCATTCATCGTGCTCCTGGAACTGCTCGTCCATATACTTCACGTGGATGCGTGTAGGACGAACCACCTTCTCGTTGATGCCTGGGATGGAGAGACAACCCTCGTCAGAAGAATCCTTCTCAGCCTCCTCATCATACTCCAAGATATGCGGATTGATAAACGCATGGCGGAATCCCTTGTACTCAGGAAGATCGTCGCTGAGCACGTCCAGGTCGATGACCACCAGGCGGATGGCCAAGCCAATCTGCGGCGCAGCCAGACCGATGCCATTGCTGGAATCGAGGGTTTCATACATATTATTAATCAACTCCTTGAGTTCAGGGTAATCTGGAGTAATATCTTCAGCCACTTTTCTCAAAACAGGCTGACCATAAATATAAATTGGTAAAATCATCTTCTTGATTGCATAAAATCCTGTAATATGATGGTAGCACTTATCTCATCTACCAATCCCTTGTTTTCTCTTCTCGTCTTCTTCTTCACGCCTCCGTCTATCATCGCCCTGTGGGCAAGAACGGATGTGAATCGCTCATCGTAATACTCGATAGGCACCTCGGGATGCGCCTTGCGCCATCGATTGTAGAAGTTCTCCACTCGCGTCAGGTTCTCGCTGGGCTGCCCGTTGGGCTGAGTAGGCTTTCCGATGACGATGCGCTCCACCTGCTCCTTCTGGATATAGGCTTCGCAAAACTCGAAGAGCTCAGACGTAGCAACAGTTGCCAACCCATTGGCAATGATCTGCAATGGGTCGGTAACTGCCAGTCCGGTACGTTTCTTACCGTAATCTATTGATAAAATTCGCATTCAAACGAAATTTTCAGAATCTTGGTGAAACGCAAAAGAATTACTTCTTCAAGAGCAACCATGCATCAGGATACTTGCCTGCGCGGAGCTTGTTGCGGCTCTTAACGGCACCTGCCTTGTCTACGAATGTAGCAGCGATGACACGATACATGTTGCGCTCGCTGTTGTATGCAATCTGAGAATCATAGCCGGCGCTCTTCAATGTGCTGGCCAAACCCTCTGCGTTAGCCTTGAGTGAGAAAGAACCTACAACAACGCTGTAGTTCTGCAGACCAGAACCTGAGATGAGGTCCAAGTTCTCCTGACGTACTGTAGCATTGTCAACCTCTGTTGTTGTGCTCTCTGCAGGAGTAGTAGTCTCCAATGGAGTAACCACTGGTTCTGGAGCTGGAGTCTCCTGCTGAGCCTCCTGCTGCTGAGCCTTCTCGTATGCCTTCTTGTAAGCACTTTCCTTAGATGATCCACAACTAGCGAGTGCCAATACAGCACACAAACCTAAGCTGAAAACTGATAATTTCTTCATAATTGTTTTTAAAATTGTATTGATGTTTAAATGTTACTTTAATTAATTCACCTTATTATATATAGCGCCTAAGCTGCACTTTTTTACTTGTTATACAGGCATAGTTCGCTTTTGTTCTGCGAAAATACAAAATATTTTGCTAAGAAAGAAAGGTTTACTGCATAAAGTTTGTTAAACTCAAGGTAAAACAACACTTTTAACGAAAAATTAAGAGTTAAAAACTTGTTTTTTGGAGAAATATTCGTATATTTGCAGTTGATAAGCAAAACACGCACAACAGATGCCCCAAGGGTATCGAGGTGCATTTCGGCTATCAACAACTATATAATTGTATAACATTTAAAACTTAAGAATTATGAAGGCATTAGGTTACATTGGTGCATTCCTCGGTGGTGCACTCGCAGGTACAGCACTTGGTTTGATTTTTGCTCCTGAGAAGGGCGCAGATACACGCAGCAAGATTGCTGGCGCAGTGGATGATTTTTGCAAGAAGCACGATATCAAGTTGAGCCGCAAGGAAGTGGAAGACTTGGTTGACGACATCAAGGAGGCTGCTCCTGAGGTATAACAGCAAGAAATTAACTTTATCAGGCGATAAGGATGTTTTCTAGTGACAAGAATGTAGAAACCATCGGGCAGCTCGTAGAGGTGCTCAAGCATTACATCGGGCTTCAGTCGGAGTACATGAAGCTCGATGTCGTGGATAAGGTGGTCAGGTTGATTACGGCTATTGCCATCTGCTTTCTGCTGCTCACCCTGCTTGCCATATCAATGATATATCTTTCGTTTGCTGCCGCATTCGCACTGGCCGACTATGTGGGCATGGCACCTGCATTCTGCATCGTGGCGGGAGCATACTTATTGATATTGGTCCTCTTCATCCTGTTCCGACATCAATGGATCGAGAAACCGCTGGTGAAATTTCTGGCCAGCCTCCTCATGCAAAAATAATACCTGAGCATTATGATGACTAAAGAGCAAGAGAACAACGAGCTGTACATGAATGACGGCGACAGCTGCATCGAGTACAGGAGCCTCAACGACATCAGACTGCGCAAGGAGGCGCTCCGCAAGAGCATTGAGGCTGACGACAAGAAGATCAAGACCCTATGGAACTCGCTCTTCACCAAACCTGACGCTTTCTCGAAGGAAGCCAGCAGGGGCAGAAGAATAGCGAGCATGATTTCCGTTGGAACGGGTGCTTTCGATGGAGCGCTTCTGGCATGGAAGCTCTATCGGAAATTCAAAAGAAAGAAATAAGATTCCAAATATCCTAAAGCGGAAGTGAGGGAACTCTATAATAAGAAGTGCGGCTCGAAAGGCCGCATTTTTTATGCCCTTAAAAGGGGTAGAAATAAAAAAAGGGTCACCGCCGTGACCCATTACCTTGTTAACCTTAAATCTAATACTATGAAAAACACACGTGCAAATATAGAAATAATATACGAACCCTGCAAGCTTTTTCTAAGAAAAGTGCACTCTTTTAATTCTTATTAACTATAAATGTAGTGCTTTTTTATTTTTCACCATAAAGCAAAGGCTTTTCTTATCCTAAAGACAGGAATAAGAAAAGCCACAATGTTATATTTTTATCAAAGAATCAATCCATCATAGGCGAATTGGAACCCTTCGGACAATCGGGCATTGGCATCATCATGCAAGCCAATCTGATGGGTAACGTGGGTGAGATAGGTTTGCCTTGCCCCTATCCTGCGAGCCACCTTGATGGCATCAGCTACCAACTGATGGCTATGGTGCGGCTTATCGAATCTAAGGGCATTGATCACCAGAGTCTCTACCCCATCCAGATAGGCGTACTCAGCATCGTCCATCGACTTCATATCCGTGATATAGGCAAACTTTCCGAAACGGTAGCCCAGGATAGGCATCTTGTCGTGCATCACCCGGATAGGCATGAACTCGATGTCGCCTATCTGATAGGTATGATGCGGATTGATGGTATGTAGCTTCAGTTTCGGTGCGCCCGGATAGAGTTTCTCGGCTTCCTTCGGAAAACAGTAGGGCATGGTATGCGGCAAGGAATCCGTTACCAGCTTATCTCCATAGATATTGATATCACCATAAACGCAGAAGCCCCGCAAATCATCTATGCCTCCTACGTGATCATAATGGATATGAGTAATCAGCACACCATCTATCTTGCGGAAAGGCACACGCAGGAGCTGCTGGCGGATATCAGGTCCCGCATCTATCAGGATTCGGGTATTCTCCGTTTCTATCAACGCTGCACAGCGCAAGCGGTTGTCGCGCGGATCCTTGCTGCGACACACCTCACAATTACAACTTAAAACAGGAACACCACTCGATGTTCCTGTTCCCAATAAAGTTACCTTCATTAATATTCAAATCTTTATCTGAAAAACCGCGAATTCTTCACTCTTCGTTCTTCACTCTTCGTTCTTCACTTTTCACTTAACATTTACCTCCGGATGAATATCGATGCCAAACTTCTGCTTCACATCCTTGCGGATGGTTTCACAAAGGTTCACGATTTCCTCGCCCGTGGCACCACCACGATTCACCAGTACCAGCGCCTGCTTATCGTGCACTCCGGCACGGCCCAGGCTCTTTCCCTTCCAGCCACACTGGTCGATCATCCAGCCTGCAGGAATCTTCTCGTGTTCCTCATCAATGGTATAATGAGGCATGCCCGGATATTGCGCAGCCAGCTCCTCAAACTTCGCCTTCTCCACGATAGGATTCATGAAGAAGCTGCCCGCATTGCCCTGCACCTTTGGGTCTGGCAACTTGGCGTTGCGAATCTCGATGATGACGTCACGAAGCTGCTGGGCTGTAGGATTCTCAATATGGTTGGCAGCCAGGGATGCACGGATATTACCGTAATCCAAATCAGGCACAAAGCTCCGGGAAAGTCGATAGATGACATGGGTAACCAGATACTTATCCTTCCACTCGTGCTTGAACCTGCTCTGGCGATAGCTGTAGTGGCAATCCTGGTTATCGAACACCACTACCCTGCCCGTAGCAATCTCCACGGCTTCCACCTTATATATAATATCCTTCGCTTCCACGCCATAGGCTCCGATGTTCTGCACGGCACTCGCTCCCACTTCGCCCGGGATAATGCTCAGGTTCTCGGCACCATGATAGCCATGCTCCACGGCATAAGCCACCACATCATCGAACACCTCGCCACTGCCGCAACGCAGGAAAACGAACTCCGGATTCAGCAAGGCATCATCATGCTCAGCAGCAGCCAACTCGCCATTACCCAGCACCTCGACACCCATGATGGAAGAATGGAGCACCGTGCCCTGATAATCGCCTGTAAGCAGGAGATTACTGCCGCCACCCAAGATGAGCAGCGGCTTATCGGCATCAGTAAGCCCAGCCACAATCTGCTGTGCCTCTTCTACCGATGAGTATTCAAGGAATCGCTTGCACTTGACATCAATTCCAAACGTATTGTGAGCCAAAAGGCTATAGTCACGAATATCCTTCATATCTGGTTAAACTATTAACTGTTAACTATCAACTTTAATCTATCAACTATTAACTTTTAACTATCAACTTTAAAAGAACTACATCTCCAGCTTCATCAGCAGCCACTTGCCACCTATTCTCTTGAAGGTGAGCTGAGTCTCCAGCCCGTTGGCAATGCCTCGAATCACGAAGATTTTCTGGCTGCTCTCGGTGTATTTCTGACCATAGATGATGTTGTAAATCATGCCATGAGGCAACTGCGGAGCGAAGGCAGGCCAGGTCTCAGGCTCGATGTCTCCGGTCATCGTACTGAAGTCATCATCTGGATCAGGACCGGTGAACTTCACTGGATTATGCAGATGGCGTGCCTGGAAAGCCGTATCAGTGGCAAAGGCGCCATAGAACTTCAGGAAGCTGGCATTCATGTTCTGATACATCGGCTTGTAGTTGATGCTGGTCATCATCCAGAGACCGTTGATGCGATTGAAGAGGAACTGCTGCACCACTTTCTTGCGATAGAACACCTTCTCTACAATCACATGGTCGATGGTGGTATCCTTTACCAGATTCATCTGCCTGCGGTTGTCGAAGATGAGCGTGTAGTAGTCCTGGCGCATAAAGAAATGCTCCATCCTCCAATGTTTCTTCTCAATCTGCTTCTTCAGCTTGTCGTTGTGATAAACAGGAAGAGGGAAATTGATACGACTCATCTGCAACTTGCGGTTTGCAGCAAAATTGAACACGAAATCATCAAACAGCTCATCGGCTGCCTTCGGCATCGGAGTCTCCTCGATGATCTTCTCCGTTGAGTCCATAGCTTGTGTGTCGGCCACGGTTGTATCAGCCGCAGTCGAATCGATGGCAGGTGCAGGCTTCTTGTCTGTGCATCCCACAGAGGTGAAGCAAACGATGGTAAACACCGCCATCATGACTGTTATCAAAGATAGTTTCTTCATAAACTTATAAAATTTCTCAAATTTTCCATGCAAAAGTACAACTTTCTTTTGAGATATTTCATATTTTAAGCAAAAAATGTTATCTTTGCACTCAAAATAAGCAAATAAGTGAGTTTTGCAAGCCCAAAGGCACGCAAATCACCCGCTTTTTCATTTGCAAACAGACAATTCAACAAATTTGTAAACAGACAATTTAATAAGATATGTTATTAGAGAAAATTGAAGAACTCTTGAAAGAAGTGGATACCCTCACAGCGCAGAACGCTGAGGAGGTAGAGCAGCTTCGCATCAAGTATCTCAGCAAGAAGGGTGAGATCAACGCCCTCATGGTCGACTTCCGCAATGTGCCAGGCGACCAGAAAAAAGAGGTGGGTATCAAAATCAACGAATTGAAGCAGGCTGCACTTGCCAAGATTAACGGATTGAAGGAGCAGATGGAAGAAGCCGAGTCATCTAGCGATGATATCGACCTGACCCGTACTGCTTACCCAGTGGCTCTGGGTACACGCCACCCATTGACCGTGGTGAAGAATCAGATCATCGACATCTTCGGCCGCATGGGATTCACCCTCTATCAGGGTCCAGAGGTAGATGATGACAAGCACGTGTTTACCATGCTTAACTTCGCTGCCGATCATCCAGCCCGCGACATGCAGGATACATTCTTCATTGAGAAGACCAACTCCGACGATGTTACCAAGAATGTAATTCTCCGCAGCCATACTTCTGGCGACGAGGCTCACTATATGGAAACCCACGAGCCACCTATCCGTGTGCTCTGCCCAGGACGAGTATACCGCAACGAGGCCATCAGCGCCCGTGCCCACTGCTTCTTCCACCAGGTGGAGGGTCTCTATGTAGATAAGAACGTAAGCTTCACCGACCTGAAGCAGGTACTCCTTACCTTCGCCCGCGAGATGTTTGGTGCTGATACCAAGATTCGCCTGCGTCCTAGCTACTTCCCATTCACAGAGCCTAGTGCCGAGATGGATATCTCCTGCAACATCTGTGGCGGTAAGGGATGTAACTTCTGCAAGCACACAGGATGGGTTGAAATCTTGGGCTGCGGCATGGTTGACCCTCACGATCTGGAGGCTTGCGGCATCGACAGCAATGTCTATACAGGTTATGCCTTCGGTATGGGCGTAGAGCGTATCACCAACCTGAAGTATCGCGTGAGCGACCTTCGTCTCTTCTCAGAGAACGACACCCGCTTCCTGCGCGAATTCGAATCAGCTAAATAAGCCGGCACAGCATTGCGCTATCAGACTGGCCAGAACAAGCCAGCCTCTACCAGCTTGAACGGCTATACATCCAGAATAAAATAGTACATGGGCTTGTATGCTAGTATTATTTGGCATGCAAGCCTATTTTTTATAACCTCTAAACAATTAGAAAATGAAAAAAATTATGGTTAATGCAGTCATCGCAGTCTCATTAGGCGCCATGACTTTGAGTTCCTGCATCGGTTCTTTCGGTTTGACCAACAAAGTGCTCGACTGGAACAAGGGTGCAACTGACAACAAGTTCATCAACGAATTGATCTTCCTGGTTATCTCTCCTGCCTATGCAGTGTGCTCGGTGGCCGACTTGTTTGTACTCAACACTATCGAGTTCTGGACAGGCGACAAGGTGGTAGCCAACGTGGGCAAGACCAAGAACGTAACCGGCAAGGACGGCAGACTCTATGCCATCAAGACCTTGAAGAACGGTTATGAGATTACCGACCCAGAGGGTGAGAAATCATACTTTGTATTCGACAAGAAGAACAAGAGCTGGTCATACAGCAAGGATGGCGATATCCGTGAGCTCTTCAGTTTCAACGAGGATGGCAGCATCCAGGCTTGCTTGCCTAGCGGCGAGAAGATGAACGTTTCTGCCGATGAATATGGTCTCTACCAGGTTCGCATGGCCATGAACGGCGGCTTGTACTTCGCTATGAACAAGTAATATCACATTAAAAATCAAATAGAAGCCCTTAAGGAATCAATTTGTTTCCTTAAGGGTTTTTTATTGAACTTTAGCCAGCATTTATAATAAATCGCCCGTTTCTGCGTTTAATAAGGTATGAAACAGAGAATCATCATTTTTACAATATGCCTGTTTGCCACCCTGAAGATGATGGCACAGGAATTTACGCTGCAAGGTAGAGTCATGGACGATGACAACAACCCTGTGGAACTCGTTACCGTCTCGGTATTGAGCCAGGGGAAGGTGGCTTTCACCTCCCTGAAGGGAGAGTTCAGCATGAGGCTGCACTCGGCAGACAGCGTGGCAGTTAAATTCTCCATGATTGGATACAAGTCGAAAACGAGAGTTCTGCGACGCCCTCGCGGCAAACAGACGCTGCAGATAGTGCTTCATGCCGATGCCACCATGCTTGGTGAGGTGAACGTAACAGGCGAGAAAATCCAGACCGACCAGACCCAGGAAATCAAGATCAAGGATATCAAGATGGCTCCTTCGGCTAGCGGAAACACCGTGGAGGGTATCATCCAGCAACAGGCAGGCGTAAGCACCCACAGCGAACTTTCTTCGCAATACAACGTACGTGGCGGTGCTTTTGACGAAAACTCCGTATATATAAATAATGTGGAAGTATATCGCCCGTTCCTCGTCAGAAGCGGTCAGCAGGAAGGTCTCTCCGTCATCAACCCTTATATGGTTGATAAGATTGGCTTCTCCACCGGAGGCTATGGGGCGAAATATGGCGACAAGATGAGTTCGGCTCTCGACATCACCTACAAGACCCTGAAGGCTAAGGGCAAGAAACCGGTGGTGGAAGGAAGCGCAGCAGCCAGTCTGCTGGGAGCCGATGCCTACGTGGGGCTGGGAACCCAGAAACTGTCATGGCTCAACAGCGTAAGATACAAGACCACCTCCTATCTCCTGGGCACCATGGAGACCAAGGGCGAGTATAAGCCAAACTATCTCGATTACCAGACTTATCTGAGCTATCAGCCCAACAAGCGCTGGAAACTGGACTTCATCGGCTACATCTCGGATAATCATTACAACTTCGAGCCATCCGACCGCGAGACCACTTTCGGAACGATGGAGAACGTGAAGAGCTTCAAGGTGTTCTTCGACGGACAGGAAAAAGACCGCTTCCTCACCTACTTCGGAACCCTCGGCATCACACGCAACATCACCGACAACACCAGCATCTCGCTGCTGGGTAGTGCCTTCTATACCAAGGAACAGGAGAAATATGATATCCAGGGACAATACTGGCTCGACCAGACCGAGACCTCGGAGAACCTGGGTGTAGGAACCTATTTTGAGCATGCCCGCAACTATCTTTCAGCCCGAGTGATGAGCGGCAAGCTGATGCTGAAGCACAAGACAAAGAAGCATGATGTGGAGGCAGCATTCACCTTCAAGCGAGAACATATCGAAGAGAACTCCATCGAATACGAGATGAGAGATTCTGCCGGATACAGCATCCCGCACAATGGTAAGGACCTCTACATGGTTTATTCGATGAAGGCCCGAAACGAGCTGAACGCCAACCGTATAGAGACATACATTCAAGATACTTACCGATTTGCGAGTGGCGCAGCCGACAGCACGGGACATGGTCAGACCCATTACACCCTGAACTATGGTGTGCGCATGAGCCACTGGAACTTCAATCAGGAAACCATCTTCAGTCCTCGTGTCTCCCTCGCCATCATTCCGGCTTACCACGAGAACACCACGCTCCGCTTTGCGGCAGGCCTCTACTATCAGGCTCCATTCTTCAAGGAACTGAGAGATACATCCACCGTCAACGGCATCACCGTGGCAACGCTCAACCAGAAGATCAAGAGTCAGCGAAGCATCCACTTCATTGCCGGCTACGACCATCGCTTCTCGCTGAACAACCAGCGATATAAGTTCTCGGCTGAGGCATATTACAAGGCTTTGAACAACCTGGTACCTTACTCCGTAAGCAATGTGAAGGTGGTTTACTATGGTCAGAACGAGTGTAGCGGCCATGCGGCAGGCTTGGACTTCAAGCTCTATGGCGAGTTTGTACCGGGCACAGATTCCTGGATCAGTCTCTCGCTGATGGATACGAAGATGAAGCTAAATGGCAAGAGCATCCCATTGCCTACCGACCAGCGATATGCGGTGAACCTCTATTTCACCGACTATTTCCCTGGAAGCAAGAAATGGCAGATGTCGCTGAAGCTCGCCTTCGCCGATGGTTTGCCTTTTGCAGCTCCACATAGAGAATTGGAAACCAACAGTTTCCGTGCTTCCGCCTATCGCCGTGCCGACATAGGAATGAGCTATCATCTGCTCGACAACAAGCACCACGAGAAGAAGACGTTCCTCAAGAGCGTGATGCTCGGTGTGGATTGCCTCAACCTCTTCGGCATCGACAATGTGAACAGCTACTACTGGGTAACGGATGTAACCAATCAGCAGTATGCCGTGCCTAATTACTTAACGGGCCGACAGCTCAATGCACGAGTACTGATAGAATTCTGATAAGTAAGGAGTAAAGAGTCAGAAACTGAAAGTGCATAGTCAGAAACTGAGAGTGCATAGCCAGAAACTGAGAGCGCATAGCTGAAAGCCGGGAGATTTAGAACCCGAAAATAGTGATTTTTCACATTATTCTAAATATTTAACCGTAGATAGTTCGCTATCTGCGGTTTTTTTCGTATCTTTGCGCCCGAATTATGCGATGTTGGTTCACTCCTCCATCCCATTTATTCAGGAAATCATTCTAAAAGAATAAGAAAATAATACATAATAATCAATTATGAGCAAACAAGTAGAAAAGATTAAGGAGCTGATCGCTAAGCGCGAACAGGCTCGTCTTGGCGGTGGCGAGAAGGCCATCGAGAAGCAGCATGCACGTGGCAAATATACCGCTCGTGAGCGTATCGAAATGTTGGTTGACGCTGGTAGCTTCGAGGAGTATGACATGTTCAAGTTGCACCGTTGCACTAACTTCGGCATGGAGAAGAAGCAGTACCTCGGTGATGGTGTGGTAGCTGGTAGCGCTACTATAGCAGGCCGCCTGGTTTACGTATATGCTCAGGACTTCACCGTAAACGGTGGTTCACTCTCTGAGACAATGGCACAGAAGATCTGCAAGGTGATGGATATGGCTATGACCATGGGCGCACCTGTTATCTGCATGAACGACTCAGGTGGTGCTCGTATTCAGGAAGGTATCTGCGCTCTCGCCGGCTATGGTGAGATCTTCGAGCGCAACATTCTCGCTTCTGGTGTCATCCCACAGATTTCTGCTATCATGGGCCCTTGCGCCGGTGGTGCAGTTTACTCTCCAGGTTTGACCGACTTCATCATCATGAAGGAGCAGACTTCTTACATGTTCCTGACAGGCCCTAAGGTGGTTAAGACCGTAACTGGTGAGGATATCGATGCAGAGCACCTTGGTGGTGCATCTGTTCACGCAACCAAGAGTGGTGTAACCCACTTCGCAGCAAAGACAGAGGAAGAGGCTATTGAGATGATCAAGAGCCTGCTCTCTTTCATCCCTAGCAACAATACAGAAGAGGCTCCACGCGTAGAGTGCACAGACCCTATCGACCGCATGGACGATTCTCTGAACGAGATTATCCCTGAGGATCCAAACCAGGCATACGATATGTATAAGGTAATCGGTGCCGTAACCGATAACGGTGAGTTCTTCGAGGTTCAGCCTAAGTTCGCCAAGAACATCATCACTGGTTTCGCCCGCTTCAATGGCCAGAGCGTTGGTATCGTAGCCAACCAGCCAGCAGCTTACGCAGGTGTACTCGATGTAAACGCTAGCCGCAAGGCAGCCCGCTTCGTCCGTTTCTGCGATGCCTTCAATATTCCTATCGTATCTCTCGTTGACGTACCAGGATTCTTGCCAGGTACAGGTCAGGAGTACAACGCTGTCATCCTCCATGGTGCACAGTTGCTCTACGCTTACGGCGAGGCTACCGTGCCAAAGATTACTATCACATTGCGTAAGAGCTATGGTGGTAGCCACATCGTGATGGGTTGCAAGCAGTTGCGTGCCGACTTGAACTTTGCTTGGCCATCTTCAGAGATTGCCGTAATGGGTGCCAGCGGTGCCGTTGCCGTTCTCTGTGGTAAGGAAGCTAAGGCTAAGAAGGAGGCTGGCGAGGATGTAAAGGCATTCCTGGCCGAGAAGGAGCAGGAATATACAGACAAGTTTGCTAATCCATATCAGGCAGCTCAGTATGGTTACATCGATGATGTCATCGAGCCACGTAACACCCGTTTCCGCATCTGCCGTGGTTTGGCTCAGCTCGCTACCAAGCGCCAGAACTTGCCAGCTAAGAAGCATGGCTGTATGCCAATGTAATTTTCAATTAAGAATTAATAATTAATAATTGGAGATTCAGAAAATGGATAAGAATATTTATGCTGCGATTGCCATGGCACTCTATGAGTACCAGGGCAATAACGTACACGACAAGGAGCCTGGCATCATCACTATCAAGCCACGTCAGACGATGTGGAACGCCAAGTTCTTGAGTTTAACAGCTAAACCATAAAGATATAGAAATGAAAGAGTTTAAATATACAATCGACGGAAAAGAGTATAAGGTTCAGATTGACGGTGTTGAGGGTAACATCGCAAGCGTGAACGTGAATGGCGAAGCTTACAAGGTTGAGATGGAACAGGAGGCTGAGCCAGAGAAGAAGAAGGTAGTGCTCGGTCAGCCAGCTGCTGCATCTGATAATGCTGAGGCTACTCCAGCTGCCAACGTTAATACAGCCAACGCTGTGAAGGCTCCTCTCCCTGGTACTATCACCAGCATCGAGGTAGCAGTTGGTCAGGAGGTAAAGGCAGGTGATACTGTTGTCGTTCTCGAGGCTATGAAGATGCAGAACAACATCGAGGCTGAGAAGGATGGTAAGGTTACAGCTATCTGCGTAAAGCCTGGTCAGGCTGTGCTCGAAGAGGATGCACTCGTGGTTATCGAGTAATACTCCCACAGATTTCACAGATTTCGCAGAAATTAAAGAAATCATTGAGATTAAAGAAATCATATAGATTACAGATTTCGCAGATTTTTTTAAAATCTCATAAATAAAAAGAGAGGGTGAGTCATGAATTTATGACCTCCCTCTCTTTTCTTTTTGTATTTAGATGAAATCTCCGTTCATAACCTTTGAATATATGTTCAAAGGCTTTGAACACAAGTTCAGAAGCTTTGAACATAATTTTTCCTTAACAGAGATTTCTCTTGATAGCCACTCTAGAATCAAATATGTACGAATCCAGCAGGAGCATTCAATCTCTGTCCTTTGGTCCTTACATATTTCAAGAACTCAACAACCACTGGGTTCTTGGGCTTTCCTGCCGTAACGAGATAGAGATTCCGGGCTGGAGGAGCCGGATATTTCCCTTTGGCGATGGCATCCATCAGTTCATCCAGGGTATCATAGAATTTCTCTTCTGCATCCAACTTTCCATTTCCATTCACATCTATCGGAACGATGGCGATGCCCTTCGTAGGCTTATGGGTCTTGTCATTATAGGCATAGCCGATGTTGTTGAAACCGATACCGTTCACATCCTTCTGCAAGGTTTCGGCAACGCCCGGGTCTCCAAATACGCCTGTTCCTTTCAAATCTTCCTGCTTCTTGCCCAGGAACGCCGCCCAGGTTTCGGCGGCACCACAGGCATCGCTTCGGGTATAGACATTCAGTTTGGTCTTTCCTTCCCAAATCGCCGTAGCCTGCTTCTGGCTCAATCCCGTCTTCAGCAACTCGCGATATACGAGATTATTGGCATTAATGGTTGCTACCACGGCATCCTTTGCCACGGCATACGCCAGGGCACCCTTCTCCTTCTCCTGCGGTTTCAGTTCGCGGCTCACCATGGCAATATCCACCTGGTCGGCAAGCACATCGGTGATACCCTTTCCGGCTCCACCTGCCGAGATATCAATATCCACATCGGGATGAAGGCGATGAAACTCATCCGCCCACTGTATCGCCAGCGGATAGAGAGCAAAAGCACCCGACAGTGTGATGTATCCACTCAGCACCTTCTTACCGTCCGCATTCCGCTTCACCTCTCCTCTGCTGCCGCAACCCGCTAACAGTAAGGAAGTTCCTATCACTATGATTCCTATGATTCTCTTTCTCATGTCTATACCTTATTATATATATTACTAACTGGCTGCAAAGGTATAAAGATTATCCAGAAGAAGCAATACCACGTTCGTACCATTCTCATATACCACACATAGGGTATGAAATTACCCTACATGGGGTATTGCCTGGAAGCGAAAATCGTCGTACCTTTGCAACCGGAAACAAGAAGTAAAAAACTTCCGAAAACAAGTAGTATTAACTATGAGGATTACACCTTATTATATATAGGGGTATGAATCATCTAAAATATAGGAGATAAGGATATGAAT
>CAKQCH010000050.1:0-17324 GCA_934216735.1 uncultured Prevotella sp. | reverse complement strand
CGGCATACTTGGCGATGGAAATACTTTGAGCATGAATGCCCGTAGGCACCATGCTCAAAAGTGAAAATATAATGTAACCTATTGATCTCATGGCTTTACTTTGTAACCTATTGATATCATGTCTTTACTTGAGAAGTTTCTTCTTTATTTTAGAAGTTTCTTTTTCTCAATGAGCTGGAACATCTTGTTGCCCAACTCCTGAGCTCCCTCGGCATCGAAGTGCAGAACATCGCTGCGCAGGCTGGCATTCGGCACATCTACCACATAGATGTTCTTGTCTTCCTGGGCGAGTCGGTGCTGCGCATCTTCTACACCTTGGCTCCACTGCTTGCTCTTGTGCGAGATACCACCTATTATAATAGGTAGGTTTGCATACTTCTTATTGCCTGTTTTCTCTACGAGATAAGTGCGGATATAGGTGAGCATCTGCTTCAGGTTGTGATAGTAGTTCTTTGCCTGATGACGGTCGCTCTCTCCCTGATGCCAGAGCATGAATTTGATGTCATATCCCTCCGGCAACTTGCTCAGCTGGTTGTCGATGCAGGCACCGATATTCTCGGTGAAAGCCTTGAGCAGGCTCTTGCCGCCCTTGTCGGAAGCCACGTTCTTGGCGAGATATTCTGGCGATGCATTCCAGTATTGATTGCTGGTGCTGCGGCAGAGGGTGTCGATGGCTGTGCCGCCCAGACTCTCCTTAATGACGTAGAAGTTCTTTTTGAGTTTCTTCTCTACGTTCCAATATACGATGGCATCGTAAGCCCAGCGACCCGGTTTGTTTCGGTTGTTGATTCGGGGCCAGAAGGTCTCGAACTTACCTTCGCCTGAGAGGCTGCTGGAACCGAAACTCCACTGGCAGTATTTGTATTTCTGCTTCTGGATTTCGGCAGGAAGGTCGGTGTTGTCAACTCGTCCATCAGTATTCGACTGACCGGCGGTGAGTATCACCACGGCTGGCTGTTTCTTGGCAGCCACTGGCATCAGGCTCATGGCTGCGAATAAAATGCAGATTAATTTCTTCATTTTCTGATAGTATTGTTATGTTGTTATTGATTTGTCTGCAAAATTACGCAATAAAAAAATAAAAGGCGTGGTTATATCGTTCGAAACCACGCCTTTTTGTGTCAATTATGCCTATAAAGACATGAATTTATGTGTAGAAAAGCAATTCATCCTTCTTTTTTGAGATGAAATTCGGCTTTTAGTATCCCTTGTTCTGGGTATAGAGACCCTTGCGAACTTCTATCTGACTTTGTGGGATAGGATAGAGATACATGTCGGCATTCACACGGTTGGCGTATTGCTTGTAGGTGCCATTCTCGGTGTCATCATCATCAATGAACATCTGCTTGATGGTATCTACATACTCGTTTCGGCGAACCAGGTCAAACCATCTTACGCCTTCTTCGGCAAGTTCGTATCTGCGTTCATCCTGCACAGCCTTCTGGAATTCTTCTTCGGATAAGTTGATGTCCAGGTCAGCAAGTCCTGCACGTCGGCGAATCCTGTTTACCAGTTCTCTGCCTTCGGTGGTGTTACCCACGCACTCAGCATAAAGCAGCATGATGTCTTCTATGCGGAGCAGCTGGAAGTTCTGTGGCCAGTAGGTGCGATCTACGATGGTGGCATCCATATCCGACTTTCCAAACTTGGCGCGCTTCACCTTGCTCTCGAAATACTTTGTATAGAACGTATTTCCTTTGCTGGTTATGATGTTACCATCCTCGTCCACTGTCTCCTTGAGGTTGAGGGTTCCGTCGACACGCTTGTCAAGATATTCTCCCGTAATTTCATCCTTGGCGATGAAGTGGCGCTGGAGTCCTCGCTCGATATACACATGGGTACCTGTTACGAGGTTGTTGCCGCACCAGTCTGTGCCAGGATTGCTAGGCACGGTGAGTGTAACCATCGGATTTCCCTGTCCAGCTTCTGCGATATACTGAATCTCGAAGATGGCGTACTTGTTGTCGTTCTCGTGCAGCCAGCTCTGGTTCCAGGCATCCATGTCTGCCATCCAATACTTGTTCTTGGCTGTGGCATAATCGATAACCTCCTTGAAGAGCTGCTGTGCCTCTGCTTTCTTGGCGGCGTCGTTGAGCGGGAAGCCTGCCATGGTGAGATATACCTTGCCCAGGAATCCCTTGGCTGCCACCTGGGTAAGGCGCTCGTTGTGTGCCTTGCCCTGATAGTCGGAAGCTGTCTCTGCGAGGTTTTCTACTGCATATTGCAAGTCGGGTACGATGATGTTGTTATACACATCCACCGCCTCGCTCTGTCCCAGTTCAAACGATTGGTTGGTGGTGAGAATATGCGTAGGAGCTGGAACTCTGCCAAAGAATCTTACCAGGTCGAAATAAGCCAGGGCTCTGATGCAGCGTGCCTCTGCCTTATACTGCTTCTTCACCTTCAGGTCGTTGAAGTCGAGTGCATCTATCTTGTCGAGGAAGGTGTTGGCGGCTGATACAATCTTAAAATAGTCGCTCCAGCATCCTGACACGATGTTGTCGGTAAGAAGACCGTTGGCGTTGAAGGTGGCTACGTCGGCATAGTCGTTCTGCTTGCTGTCGGTGAGCACCCAGGTATTGTCTGAACGGAGTTCGCTCATGGCGAAGAGATACTTCGGTATAGGCTTCAGCGTGCCGTAAAGACCGGTGAGAGCCTGGTCCATCTGCGCTTCTGTCTGGTAGAAGTTGTCAGTGGTCTCCGTGTTCTTTGGTGTAACCGTGAGGAAATCATCACAAGCTGTGAGACTCAGGGCTGCTACACCTATTATAATATACTGATATAGTTTCATAATCGTTTTGCTTGTTTAGAATTGAATGTTTACACCAAAATTGAATGTTCTTGCCATTGGATATGCTCCGTAGTCGTAGCTTGAGATGCGGCTTGATGAGTTGTTGCTCTCTGGGGAATAACCACCATCGTATGAATCAATCATGAACACATTCTCTACGCTGGCACTGAGGCGCACGTTGCTGATGAATGCCTTCTTAGGCATGCGCCAGTTGTAAGACAGGGTGATGTTCTTCAGCTTGATGAAGTCGCTGCTGTAGAGCCAGCGGTTGTCATACTCCTCGTTGATGCCCGATACCATTGCACATGGTGTATGGCCATCGCCCGGATCGCTCTCAGAGAACCACATGTTCTTCCACTTTCTCAATACATTCACCGATGTGCCCATACCCTGGCGGTCGAAGGCACGGCCTAAGGCTCCATAAATCTTACCGCCAGTCTGTGCGGTGATGAGGAAGGAAGCTGTCCAGTTCTTATATTTGAAGGTGTTGGTCATACCATAGGTGCACGATGGCTGCGGATGCCCCATGTGAACACGGTCGGCCTCGGTAATCTTGCCGTCTGGCACACCGTCAGGACCGCTTACATCGCGGTATCTCACAGAACCAACCACCGAACCAGTCTGAGTAGGGTATTTCTTCAAATCCTCGGCAGTCTCGTAAACGCCCACGGCATCGTAGAGATAGTATTCACCCGCAGGGCGACCCACCTCGATTACCTGGGTAGAGTTGTCATAGCCCGTGAAGATGGTAGAGTTGGCGCCCAGGTCTATCACCTTGTTCTTGTTCCAGGAGAACTGTAAATTGGTGGTCCAGCGCAATTTGCCCGTCAGGTTCTCGGTCTTCAGCTCCAACTCAATACCAGTGTTGCGGATGTTACCCACGTTGGTGTATCCACGAGTGTAACCCATATCGGCTGGCAGGGTGATCTGATAGAGCATATCACGGATATTCTTCATATAGTAATCTACAGCCAGGGAGATGCGATTGTTGAAGAGACCGAGGTCGATACCAGCATTCCAGGAATCTGTCTTCTGCCATCCCAAATCATCATTGGCGGTGCTGCCCGGGATGAAACCTGTGGTCAGCTTTCCGTCCTGACTATAGTTGCTGTTGCTCAGTACGCCGTAAGCCGAGTTGCTAGGAATAGAGTTTGAACCGTTCACGCCATAGCTTATGCGGAGCTTGGCCTGGTTCACGAGCCAGCTGTTCTTCCAGAACTTCTCGTTGCTGGCTCTCCATGCACCTGAAATGGCAGGGAAGGTGCCCCATTTCTTGTTCTTACCGAAGCGGCTGCTACCATCTCTTCGGATGCTGGCGTTGAGCAGATAGCGGCTGTCGAAGCCATATTCTGCACGACCGAAGTAGGATACCAGGCGATCTTCTGTGTTGTAAACGGCAGATACATTTTTCAGGGTAACGGTAGTCATATCCGAAAAACCGCCATTCAGGGCGTTGTTTGGATATTGTGTGGCACCAATGGCGAAAGAACTTCCGTCCTTGGTCATCTCTACAGACCAGCCGCCCACCACGTTGAGGTGATGCTTGCCGAAATCCTTGTTATAGGTGGCTGTTGCCTGTCCCAGATATTTATGGCTGCGACTGCCCGTCCAGTTTCCGTTGCTGTAATATCCTTCAGGATAAGAAGCCCAATATCTGTTGAGGCTGCTTGGGGTAAAGCGATGACGCTCGCTGTTGACGAATAACCAGCTGCCCAAAACCTCGGTGGTCAGTTCTGGAAGAATCTGATAGCGGGCGAAGGCTGATGCATTGAGGCGGATCTTCTCGTCGCGATAGCTGGAATACTCCATGTTGGCGATAGGGCTGATGGTGCTTCCTGCCCACAGATAGCGGGTGTATGGCTGGGCACTGGTATAAAGTCCGGCTTCGGCTTCGGCTACAGGAGCCAGGGTCAGAGCCAGCTGGGCGGTATTGCCCTTGCCGTCCACATTGCCACCCTTGGTAACGGTGAACTGTGGTGCCAGGTCGAAGCCCAGGGTCAGCTTGTTCTTGATGGTGGTCTGGGCGCTCATCTTGAGATTGATGCGCTCGAATCCGGTCTTGATCACGATACCTTCCTGGTTGACGTAGCCCAGAGAAGCGCGGAAGTTGCTGGTCTTGTTGCCTGATGAAACAGAGAGATTGTAGTTCTGCGCAAGAGCGGTCTGGAAGATTTCCTTCTGCCAGTCGATGAGTGACAGACCGCCATAGTTCGGCATGTCCCAACGGGGATCGTTCACATAGTTGCCGCTCACACTACCGATGATGGCGATGCGCTCCGCATAAGTATCTGTCTCCTTTGCTCCCTTCAATCCATATTGGTTAACGTAGCGCACATTGTTTGCCTTCTTTCTCCATTCTATCCATTCTGCAGGACTCATGATGTCCATGTATCGCTCGGGAGTGCTCAGGAAATAATCGGCACTGAAGTTTACTCTCACCTTGCCGTCGTCGTTACCCTTCCTGGATGTGATGATAACCACACCGTTGGCACCGCGGCTGCCGTAGATGGCGCTGGAAGAGGCATCTTTCAATACCTCGATGCTCTCGATGTCCTGAGGGTTGAGGTTCACGAGGTCGAAGTCGTCGTCCATAGGAACACCATCTACCACGAAGAGAGGATTCGAGTTGCCGCTCTCATTGATAGAGGTGGCACCACGCACGTTAATCTGAACGCCACTGCCCGGTGCACCACTGGTGGTACGGATTTCAACGCCAGCCAACTCTCCTTGCAGGGCGCTTGCCACATTGCTTACAGGGCGGTCTTTCAGCTGGTCGCCCTTCACCTTGGCTACGGCATTGGTTACATCGCCTTTCTTCACGGAACCATAACCGATGACCACCACTTCGTCCATCATCTTGGAGTCTTCCTGCAGGGTGGCGCTTGCCTGATTGCCCTTGATATTGACCTTTCTGGTCTTCATTCCGATGTAGGAAACTTCCACCTGGTGGGTGCCATTAGGAACCGACAGGGTGTATTTGCCATCCATATCGGTAACGGTGCCCTGTTTGCCCACCTTGATGGTGGCGCCAATCACCGGGTCGCCGTTTCCGTCGGTGATGACACCATGGATGGTCTTTGTGTTTTGTGCCATGCCAGAGATGCTGGCTGAGGCTAAGAGTAGGGTGAATAATATATGTTTCATGACTTATTCTTCTTCTATTGTATTAAACTTGCTCCAGAGTTTGTCGGCTTCGTATGCACTCTTGCAGCCTGTAGGCACATAGAGTGTAGCCTTCGAAATATAATCGCCCAGGGAATCTTGCAATGCCGGAGGGGTTGTTGCCTTGACATGAACCTTGGTCAGTTTGCTGGCTCTGCAGAAAACGTTGCCGCCCATCTTGCTGACGGTGCTTGGCAGAGTGATTTCCCTGACGGCTGAGCAACCCAGGAAGGCACGTTCGCCGATGGTGGTGATGCCCTCGTTGAGCTCTATCTTGCTTGCCTTGGCGCAGTTGGCGAATGCCAGGCTGCCGATGGTCTTCACCTGCTCTGGCAGGGTGAAGGCTTCCATCTTCTTGCATTGGGCGAAGCAGGCGCCTGGGATTTCCTGGATGGATGCAGGGATGTTGACGGCTGTCATCGCCGAACAGTTGGCGAATGCACCCTGTCCGAAGGTGGTAATGGTTTCCGGAAGGGTGAGTTGGGTGAGCGTAGTGTTGTTGGCGAAAGCCATCTCATCTACGCTGGTTACCCGGTAAGTCTTTCCATCCACGGTGAAAGTCTCTGGGATGGTTACTGATCCTACGTAGGTGGTCAGTTTTGCCTGGTTGTTGTCGTTGAGCTGTATGGGATATTTGCGGTTGTAGGTAACCATGGCAGTGCCATCCCCATTGTCGAAGAAGAAAATCTTGCTTTCATCTTCCAGTGTATAGGCTATTTGCCCACGAGTAAAATATTCCTTGTCGCCATCCACCGTGTCGCTGCTGCAGGATGTAACGATGCAGCAAGCGGCAAGGATGGCTTGAATCATGAAAGTTTTCTTGTTCATTGTTTTGAGTTTTATATCTGTGACACGTGAAATGATTTTATTCTTTCTATTTGGCTGTTGCGTTGCCGTTGCTCTGTCTGCGCTCGATGGTGATGCTTTCCTGTTTGTTTGGACTCACCAGATAAGCTCGCTTGATGCGCAGCGAAGTCTTTCCGTCGGCTGGGATAAAGGTAATCTTCTTCTTCTCGCTGGTAAAGAGATAATTGTAGCCGCCTTTTTCCTTGGCCTTGATGGCTTCGGTCTTTTCGCTCACCCTGAGCAGGTTCTGCTTTTGACGCTTGAACATCGGAGCCTCTGTGGTGGCTGTAAGCGAATACTCGGTGTTGGGCTTGCCTCTTACGATAATCCCTACGTTCATAGGTATCACGTTGCCCACCTTTACGAGTTTTACCAGGTTGCTCTCTGTGCCTTGAATCACGCCGTAGGCAATCAGACCTTCTGGAACTGCGAGGTTTTCGCCTGAAAGATTGCCGAATACGGCATAACCATCGGCTCCCGTCTTTACCATATAGTAGTTCCAGTCTTCTTCTGCAGAATCGGAATCATTCTTAGGACTGGCAACAATGGCTATCTTTCCGTCATTTTTTGGAAGATAAATCTTGTTGATGTTGATGTATTTCTTGAGGATATTTGCCTTGTACATCAGCTGTGCCACCAGTTGGGCGTTTACTCTTGCACCCAGTTCGTTGGTGTGGGTAGAACCGCCGGCTGGGAAAAACTGCTTGCAGCCTTCTGGTCCCCAGGATTCCATATATTCCTTGCAGGCTGCTGTGAGGTTGAGGCATTCCACTTTTAGGGAATCGGCCACCTTCTTCATGTGATGAGGGTAGTCGTAGGTGTGGTCATTCTCATCCACACCATGCGCCTTACCGTTGTCTATACGTCCGAGGCGTGAAATCTTGGTGCCCTCGAAGAGCTTGCGGCAAATGGATGTCACAAGGATAGGAGTGGCACCAAGCTCACGCGTCTCACATATAAACCTACTTAAATATTCGCGATAAACATCAGTCGCTACTGATTTCTGGTCGTTATGGCCGAATTGAATGAGGACATAGTCCCCTTTTTTGATTTCTGTTTTGACCTTAGGCCAAAACTTGCGATAGAAACTGCGGGCACTCTCACCACGGTCGCCCCAGTTTTTCACTGTCATGCCGTTGGTGAAATAATCGCCAAACACTTGTCCCCATCCATACATTCCTTTCTGGTCTGGTTCGTTCTGGTCATAGTCTGCCATGGTAGAATCACCTATGGTGTGAATCTTTGCATTTACATTCAACACCATGGTCAGTAGGGCTAATGCTATGACGAGAATTCTTTTTATGTTACTTTTGATTGTCATAATTATTTTTGTTTATAAGTTTAAAATCTGTGATTGTCTGTTGGATTGTTCCTGCTGCAAAAGTAAGATATTTCCATCAATATGCTTTGTTCTATCGTGCATATTGATGGAAATTTATACTTCTTATCTGTTTCTGTATTCATTTACCAGGCGTTGGTAATCAGCAAAGTTGTATCCATATCCGCTCGGCTGGGTTGGTTCGAGGAAATGGAAAGATGGCAGCATGCCTTGGCTGTCTCGTTCTGCCAGCAGTTCTTGGGCATCCAGACTCTTGAAACTGCTCTTTGTCAGTTTCTTGTCGTTGTCCCACTTCTGGGTGGCTTCATTCCAGTTGAAGGAGTTGTTCTGTATGGTGCAGTCCTTTCTGTCTCCGTCAACCTTCATCAGATGTTTGTTGCTCTTGATGGCATCCGAACCGTATGAGAGGCAGTTTTCTATGATGTGACCATAGCCGTTTACATTGCTGTTGCCCGTTTCGGTTCTGTCCTTTCTGTTGGTCATATTATAGTTGGCACCGCCGTTCTTATAGGCCGAGCAATGGATGAAGTGCAGACCTCCCAGATGGTGGTTGGCATAGAAACCATTGGCACGGTTGGCAGCCGAGATGCAGTTTTCGGCAATATGCATCGGAGCTTTATCAAACTTCGTTCTGGCCACTTTTCCCATGCCATAGCCTCCGCATTTGAATCCGTTTCCATCTGCTATCTTCTTGTCTTCGCCATTGATGCTGGCAAATCCATTCTTGTAGGCGATGCTATAGAGGAACTTCACCGGGGCTTGGGCGTTGATGAGATCGTAACCGTCATCGCTGTTATACCAGGCTCTGCAACCGATGAATACATTCTCTTCGCTGTCGAGTGTTCCCGGGTGGCATCCGAATCCGTCGCTATTGCCGCCTTTTCCGTTTTCCGAAACGGTATCGAAGTTGTTGTAGGCATCACAATTGATGAAGTAGTTGTGTGCACATTTCTTGATGAGATAGAATCCTATTCCCATGCCGTCGTGAGCAGAGACGTTCTCCAGCTTGTTATGAGAAGCATTGAATATTCTGAAGTTTTCGCTTTGGGTATGATGGGGTTGTGTTACCTGAATACCGATGCTCTCAATGTTCTTGATGTGGAGATAGCTGCCTCTCAGCAGGAATCCGGTGATGCGGGCATCCGGTTTTACCTCCGAGAAATCGAACACGGGGCGTTTGCCTTGGTCATCCGTCATGCCGATGTAGCTGATGCGCTTCTGGGCTGTTCCACTCTTATCGAGCAGGAAGGCGACGGCATATACCTTTTGATAGGTGGGAGCCATCAGGTCTTTCTGCTTTACCTTGTAGGTTCCTGGCATGATAAAAATGGTGTCTCCTGGAGCTACGAGAGCTTGGGCTTGAGCAAGAGAGGCGAAGGCTTTTGACTTGCTTAAACCGTTGTTCTTGTCTTTGCCTTGTGGTGACACGTAATAGTTCTTGGCACTGAGTGCCATAGCCTGTGTCAGGATAGATAGTATACAAATGAATTTTTTCATGATGCTTGTTATTTCATGATGAATTTCTTTCCGTTGCGGATATATAGGTGGTTGCGGAGTGGATGAGTCACCCGCTTGCCATTCAGGGTGAAGTAATATCCGTCTTTTGATGGATTGATGGTGATATTGCCTATGCCCGTGGTTGTAGAATCTGTGTTGAATGTGCCGTAGCCATAGTCCTTGCTTTCATCTTTCAATCGCATGAAGTTGATGGTTGGCAGACTGCCGTCTGTATTTCTTGCAGCTGTTAACTCTTCAAGGTTCAGGCTGTAGAAATCGGAGTCATTGAAGGCTTCATTCTCCCATACGTTGCCGGTGCAGGTAAACGAGTTGTCCTGGATAGTGCATTGGCTGATGTCGATGGATTTCACTATCTTGCTTGATCTGTAGGAGATATTATGGGTTACGATGTGCCCGTAGCCATCCACATCAATGGCATCATCAAGAGAACTTCCTTTTCTGTTGACGAAAGAGTAGTTATAACTGCCATTCCTGTAGGCTGAATTATGGTCGAACTTGACGCCGCCCAAGTGGTGATTGGTATAGAAACCATTGGCTTTGTTGCCCACAGACAGGCAGTGGCTCACCTCGTGCATCGGTACAGAGGAAATTTTCACTTCCTTGCCCATACCGTAACCTCCTGCCTTGAATCCATTGCCATCGGCACGCCTGTTGCCGTCTTTGTCGAAACCATTGCGGTAGGCTATGCAGTATCTGGCAGTGGCTGCCGACTGACAGTTGATGAAATCGAATCCGTCGTCACTGTTTTGCCAGGCTCTGCAATATTCAAATACGTTGCCTTCGTAGTTTGCGCTGACATGACAGCCGAATCCGTCGCTGTTGCCGCCATTGTTTACAGAGATGTTCACGGAGTCGAAGTTGTTGTAGGCATCGCAATGGCTGATGATGTTATGTGCCGAACGTCCTGTAAGATAGAATCCGATTCCCATACCGTCGTGGGCTGCGATGTTATAGAATCTGCAGTAGCTTCCTCCGTTGATACGGATGTTTTCTGATTGTGTATTGCTCGAGGATTTGGGAACGTTGATGCCGATAACCTCGAAATTGGAGAACTCCAGGTATTTGGCGCGGATATAGAATCCGGTGAGTCTTTTGCCGGTATTGATGGCAGAGAGGTCGAACACGGGGCGATTGCCCTGTGCATCCTGTACACCTTTATATATAATAGGTGAATCTGCTGTTCCGCTGGTAGCGAAATCGAAGATGATGTCCCAAACGTTGCTGGATGTCTTATCCATCATCTCGTTTTCTTTCACCTGGTAGGTTCCTGGCAGAATGTATACCACGTCACCTGCCTTTACTTTTTTCTGGGCTGTGGTCAGAGAGGCGAGAGGTGCATCCTCTCTGGTTCCTGCATTGTTGTCATTTCCGGTTGGGGAAATGTAGTAGTTGATGGCATGAAGTTGAAGTGATAATGCCATCAAAGATGCAAAGGAAATAAGTTTTTTCAAGTTGTTTGTCATGTTATTGCTTTTTTATGATTGTTTTGACGAATAAAAAAGTGAGTTTTTAAAAAGAAAACCTCTCGCATATAAAAAAAATATGGAGAGGTTTACATTTATAGAAACAAATTTACTCTTAACCTTTAATCGTCCCAAATGCCATAGTGCTTTCTGGAGAGAGCTGACTCTGGTGCAACAGGTCCCTCATCGAAGCCGATGTTTTCTGCATCACCTTGAACTCCAGATGCAGCCAGAATTGCATTCTCCAACTCTACGTTGCATATCTCTACGCGAGGTGCGATATATTGTTTTTTATTCATAATGATTGCCTTTTTAAAATGTTGTTTTCATCTTTTTTGGAGCAGAAGTTTCGATTCTATGAACCGAAACTTCGTTTGGTTACTTGTTGATGAACTTCTTGCCGTTCATGATAACCATACCCTTGTATGATTTCTGAACCTTCTGACCTGCCAAGTTGAACATGATGCCATCATTCTTCTTAGCCTCGTTCTCAATACCATTGATGCCTGTTGTCTCACCATTACCACCAAAGTTGAAGAAAATAACCTTTGCAGTAGCTGAATTTTCCTTGATTGCCTTGGCAAGCTTATCCTGGTCGCGGCGGACTTTATAATATGCCTTGCCAGCAGAAAGGGTACCTGCTTCTGTTGGAGCAAATACAGCCTTGCCATCCTTTACGCCAAGAATATAGTTGTGGAAGAATTTGCTGTCAGTGCTTTTATCGCCAGTATAATCTAACTCTGTTTTCTCTAAGGTATAGTCAGAGATAACAGGGCGGAGAGCATAATTCAGATCAACCAATGATTTTGTACCATCCTCTTTCATGGCAGTGCCACAGTCGGTAGATGTCAGATCGTAACTCTCGTTACCCTTGCCTTCAAGAATCACACCTGTGCATGCAGGGATTGTCTCAACCTCAGTAAGTGCCAAAGTGATGGTTTCGTCTTTCTGGGTCTTCTGACCACCTGCGATGTAAGCCTTCAAACCTGTAGGTACTTTCCAAGCGTGAACATCAGAGAAAGTCATGACACCCTGCTCAGGCAAAGTAATTTTTTTTGTAGAAGCGGTTTCGTTTGTTGGAACAAACTTTACTGCATAGATTTGTGCAGCTTTTACGGCTGTGATATAATAGGTACCTGCCTGGTCGTTGTTTACGCTGGCTGTGAACTGCTCGCCCTTAGTAGAACTTGTAAAATCGTCTTTCTTCTCGCCGTTGAAGTAAACAACGATGCCACGAGCTGCATCTGTTCCTTCTGCATATACATAAAGTGTTCCTGCACATCCTGCATCGAAGGCAATGGCATCTTTGGTTATATCAGAAGCCTTGGTTGGTGTTTTATTATATCCACCTGGTAATTTAATACCATAATTAATCTGATAAGTCTGGTCTCCCAATTTGACATCCTTTAAACTTTTAGCTACAGTAGAAGCTGATACAGGCTTTTCAGCTGTAGCTGCTGAATGTCCAACAATGTACAGTCCGCCATAATTAACAGGTGTGTCAAATGCTACATCTTCATTTCCTGCCTGGAACTGGTCGAAGTTCCAATACGTAGTCTGGGTGATGCCCTCTTGAGCGAAAGCTGACTTAGGGGCGATAGCCATAACGGCTAATGCAATAAGCGTGAAAATCTTTTTCATAATTGTTGTTGTTTTATTGTTTATATTAAATGATATTTCGCTAGGTAGGCTATCGTTTTGTTTTGGTTCAAGTGATGCCTTGTCTAGTTTCTGCTGCAAAAGTATAAGGAATAGTGATGATACAAATGGAATATTGTGCAATATGATGGAAAATATCCGCATCAGTGCTTCTTTTTTTGTGTTTTTGTACATGAATACAAGTTTTTTTCGCTATTTTTGCAACACATTTCGTATAAACCGATTAAAAAACTGGCTAATGAATAAAAAGACGATTCTATGTGTTGAGGGCTTTATGATGTTGCTGCTGGCAACTTTTCTGCCACTCAAGATTGGTGCACAGAGTGTATATCAACTCTCTGTTGACAATGTATTGCCTACGAATTATGTTCGTACGATACAACAAGACAAGTATGGTTACCTTTGGTTTGCCACCACTTCGGGATTGGTGCGCTATGATGGGTATCAAACCGAAGTGTTGAAGCCGTCCACTGCGGGCAACCGTAAGTTCATGCAGGATTCCCGTATTTTAGGAATCAAGCCATGGGGAGACAGATTCTTGTGGATTCGTCTTCGTGGTCGTCTCTATAGCTGCTACGATATTGAGAAAAATGCCTTTGTAGATTTCACGGGCAATGGCAGCTATAGTCGACCCATCAAAGGTTACACCCTTCTTTCTGCTTCAGAGATGATGGTTTGGAACGAAAAGGGTGAGGGAAAGCGTATCCGTTTTGATGGAAAGAACTTTGCCTCAGTAAAAATGTCGCTCCCAGTTTCTGATGTAATCAACTACATTCAGGCCGGAAAGAAGGAGCTTTTGGTGGCTGGTGATGGTACCATCTATCAATATGAAAATGGTAAGTTTGTTAATATCTTTTCTGCCTTTGTTAATAAATCGGTACGCAAGGTAACGGAAGCTTCCTTTTGGGGTGGATCTATCTTCCTGACCACCAATGATGGTATCTATCAGTATCTGATTGAATCAAGACAGTTGGTTCGTTCTGCTTACAATCCTAAGCAGCCACATGTGGTGCAGGATAACATGGGCAATGCCATCATTCTGGCCTTGGATGGTAGCGACGTCTTCTATCTTACATCTAAGAAGACTTATCATTTCGAGGGCATCTATAATCAGCATCTCTTGCAGTTGAACAGTGAGCCACGCTATCAGTTTTATGCTGCAAGTGATGGAAAATTATGGATTTCCACCTATGGAAATGGACTCTTCTCTTATGATACCCAAAAGGAAAAGCTGGAGTCGTATGCTGATCTTCTCCCATCGCCTTATGTATATACTCCTTTTGTAGATAAGGCACATAATCTCTGGGTATCTCTGGAAAATATGGGTGTGTATGTCATCAACTTTGCCCAGTCGGAGGCCCGCTATCTATATTATAATGGTGATAGGGCGGGTATTAATCACGAAGATGATGTTCGCCTTCTCAAGCGTGTGGGCAAGAGTATTTATATCAGCAACATGCAGAATGGAAGTAAGGTGGCGGATGGATTATTGAAGAACCTCCGGTCTTTTGATAGCTATCATGATGATATAACATCAGTGGCGCAGGATGCGAAGGGTAAGCTTTATGTGGGTACTCGAAAAAAAGGTGTCTTTGATGTTGATGGTGGTAAGAATCATGTGCATTCTGACAGTCCGGAATCTATCGGAAAGGGAAAACTCAGTGATATTCTTTTTGATCAGAAAAACAGAATGTGGGTTTCACTTTTCGATGCAGGACTGGAAGTTTATCTGAACGGGAAGTTTATTCATGTGATAGAGAGTAAGTCGTTGCAGGCTCGCAACATGGAGATGGATAAGCAGGGCAACATCTGGCTTTGCACCAGTCGGGGAGCCTTGCGTTTCAATCCTGATGAAATATTGCGTAACCACAAGGCTTTTCAGATGATTCATGTTTCGCCTACAGACCAGGTGAACGATGAGGTGCATAGCGTGTATGAGGACAGCAAGGGAAGAATATGGATAGGAAGCATCGGAAACGGTGTGAAGATGATAGATGGAAAGGATACCATTACTTATACCACCCGTGATGGCTTGGCAGATAATAATGTGCAGAGCATCGTGGAACATCGTCAGTCGGGAGATGTGTGGCTGGGTACTGATAACGGTATCTCCCGTTTCCGCAAGGGTACGTTCAATAATTTCTATTTTGGTGCCAACTCATTGGAGAATGCCTGTACGGAGGATAATGCTGTGGAGTTGGACAATGGCAACCTTGCCTTTGCCACCCATCATGGTGTGATGACCTTCAATCCGGGTGATATCCACGAGAGTAAGCCTGCTTTCCCTCTAGCGATTACCAAGATAGAGGCAAATGGTATCTCTATTGGAGAATTGGGAGGGGATGAGGCTCGATTGGATGGTACACTGACCCGTTCCCGGGAATTCTCCATCAGCTATCATCTGAATTCGCTCACCTTCTATTTTTCGGATTTCTATTATGCCAAGAAGAATGGTAGCTCATTCACCTATTATCTCAAGGGGTATGACAAGGATTGGAGCAATCTCTCGCGTATCAACTTTGCGCAATATCGCAATCTGCCAGTGGGGCATTATACCCTGTACGTGCGTTCTTGCAATGCCAACGGTGTATGGTCGCCAGAAGAGGTGGCGCTCAAGATAGAGGTGCGCCCGCCTTTCTATGCCACTTGGTGGGCATACCTTATATATATAGCACTCGTGGCGCTCGCCATCTATTATGTGTATGTCAACTTCCGCCGTATCAACAATCTGCGCAATAAAGTGAAGGTGGAGAATCAGCTCACGGAGTATAAACTTCGCTTCTTTACCAACATCTCGCATGAGTTCCGTACGCCGCTCACTATCATCAAGGGTGATATGGACCGACTCAAGACTGTAGATAAGGTGCCGGGAGAGATGAAGCAACCGCTCTCGTCGATGGCGAAGAGCGTGGAGAGAATGATGAGACTCATCAACCAGCTCCTGGAGTTCAGAAAGATGCAGAACGACAAGCTGCAGCTTGCCTTGGAGAAAACGGATGTCATCGCCTTTCTGCAAGACATCTTCTTGAACTTCAGTAATATTGCCGAGGGTAAGCATATCAACTTCATGTTCCTGCCTTTTGATAAGAGTTACGAGATGTATGTGGATTGCAACTATCTGGACAAGATTATCTACAATCTCCTGTCGAATGCGTTGAAATATACCCCGAGTCATGGGGATGTAGCTTTGCGCGTATCGCTGAATGCCAATCAGCATTTGCTCATATCGGTAGAAGATACGGGAGTAGGGATTGAAAAGTCGAAGCAAGATCAGCTCTTCCAGCGATTCAACCGCAGCAGTTATTCGCATGATAGCATCGGCATCGGTTTGCATCTTACGGCAGAACTGGTGCGTGTACATCATGGCGAAATTTCTTATCAGGATAATCAGCCTCATGGAAGCATCTTCCGTGTAGAACTGCCTGTGGATGAAAAGGTGTATGAGGAGAAAGACTTCATGGCAGAGGATAATGCGGTGACACAGGAGGAGAACAGCAAGCCACGTACTGCCTTGGAGTTGGAGTATCGGGAAATGCCGCCTAAGCCGCTGAATCATTATCGGGTGCTTGTGGTAGAGGATGACAATGATGTGAGAGAATTCCTGAAGAACGAGTTGCAGCGTTATTTCGAGATTGATTTGGCTGCTGATGGGCAAGAAGCTTGGGAAAAGATACAGGAACAGAAACCAGACTTGATTGTGAGTGACGTGATGATGCCTAGAATGAGTGGATATCAGTTGGTGAAGAAGGTGAGAAGTGATACTGCTCTTACTGATTTACCTTTTATCTTATTAACGGCACTTACTGCAGACGACAAGAAGCTGAAGGGCATAGATGCAGGAGCGGATGCTTATATAGAGAAGCCGTTCCATACCGACATCCTGATTGCCACCTGTTGCCAGCTCCTGGAACAGCGCAACCACTTGAAGAAGGTATATGGACAGCTGCCAGCTGGTAGCGTCAAGGCTGCGGCTCCTGAAGTAATCAGGGACGAACAGGACAAGAAATTCCAGGCTGTGCTGGATGTCTGGCTTGCTGAGCATATCGCCGATCCACAACTCAATATTGATAGTTTTGCCGAGAGCATGGGGTATGGTCGCACAACCTTCTATAAGAAGATAAAACGCATTACGGGTACAACGCCAAATGATTATATCCGTTCTTTGCGTATGAACAAGGCTGCCGAACTTTTGAAGGATGATAGACTTACGGTTGCCGAAGTGGGTTATCAGGTAGGTATTGGCGATCCGTATTATTTCAGTAAGTCGTTTAAGAACTTCTTTGGTGTGAGTCCAACGAAGTATCGAACTGGTCAATGATTTGATGAATTGAATGAAATAAAAAGAAGAAAGCTAGCAGCTTCAACTGAAGTAGCTAGCTTTCTTTTTTACTATTATCTATACTTTGATGAACTCATATCATTCTTGAAGAACTCTTTCTTATTTGTTCTTCAGAAAATCAATCTCTACGATTCTCAATACCGGCTTGCCCTTCTTGATTCCGATGAAATCGAGGGTGCTTGCCTTGCCGCCAGCCAGCTCCTTGGT
>CAKQCH010000049.1:0-17395 GCA_934216735.1 uncultured Prevotella sp. | reverse complement strand
AGGCGACGGCCCTGGAGGTCGTAGTATTCAGCCTTGCTATCTGCTGTAGTCTCCAACTGCTCGATGGCTGTGGTGCTGCCGCCGACGCTGATGCTGAACATTCTGGCACCAGCTGCAGGAGCAGATGAGTTTTCTACCATGTAAGCACGGAAAGGCTTGCTGCCCACAGTCGTAGTATTTGTATTCTCCAACAGTTTGGCAGGGTTCATCAGTTTGTTGCCCTTCACGATATAGCAGTTGTTGTCAGTATCCTTGCTGAACATCTTTTGGGTATAGAGACCCTGAAGTTGATAGTTGCCATTAGCGGTTTCTGCAGTCTGAACATCTTTTGCAATCTCCTTGTTGGCTTCAGTGAAGTCGAGCTGTGTTGCTCCATCCTTCATCTTGATGATAACAGGAGTACCAGCAGCGATGCTTCCCTCAATCTCTTCGAGTTCTACGGTTTCTGTACCCTCATCAGCCGAAAGGAGTTTGAAGGCACGGAAGTTCTGACCATCGAGAGATACCTCGAAAGGCAGGCAGAGCGTTGCCCAGGTAGTACCTTCTACAGTGCGGCTATAAGATGCAGCCTTGGCTGCGAATGGCTCGTAAGCTACGAAGTTCTTGTCATCGTCAAGAACGAGATTCTCCGTAGCAAGAGGTTCTCCCGCTGCTCCTATCTTCTCATCGCCATTCTTACCTACCAGCTTGGTGAAGTAGCCAGTCTTGTAGTTGGCGTAGTTATGGTCTTTCTTGCTCGGGGCATAGTCTTTGAGATTTGTGCAATATTCGAACATGTAAGAGCCGTTAGTTACCTTGTCTATTACAAACTTACCGGTGGTGTAGATGGTTGTGAGAGCTGAGCAACTAGAGAACATAAAGCTCATATTTGTCACATTCTCTGTATTGAAATTAGTGATGTCGAGAGAGGTGAGTTTTGAGCAGGATGCGAACATATTGCTCATATTTGTCACCTTCTCTGTATTGAACTTAGTGACATCGAGAGAGGTGAGTTTTGAACAGTTATAGAACATATAGCTCATATTCGTCACCTTCTCAGTATTGAACTTAGCAACGTCAAGCGAGGTGAGAGATGAGCAGTTCCTAAACATATAGCTCATATCCGTCACCTTTGCGGTATTGAATTTGGTAACGTTGAGAGAGGTGAGTTTTGAACAATTATAGAACATGTAGCTCATATCCATCACCTTCTCAGTATTGAACTTAGCAACGTCAAGCGAGGTGAGAGATGAGCAGTTCCTAAACATATAGCTCATATCCGTCACCTTTGCGGTATTGAATTTGGTAACGTTGAGAGAGGTGAGTTTTGAACAATTATAGAACATGTAGCTCATATCCATCACCTTCTCAGTATTGAACTTAGTAACGTCAAGTGAGGTGAGTTTTGAGCAGCCATAAAACATATAGCTCATATCCGTCACCTTTGCGGTATTGAAGTTGGTGACGTTGAGAGAGGTGAGTTTTGAGCAGGATGCGAACATATTGCTCATATTTGTCACATTCTCTGTGTTGAACTTAGTGACATCGAGAGAGGTGAGTTTTGAGCAGTTATAGAACATACGGTTCATATCCGTCACCTTTGCGGTATTGAAGTTGGTAACGTCAAGCGAGGTGAGAGATGAGCAGCCCCAAAACATATTGCTCATAGTCGTCACCTTCTCAGTATTGAACTTAGTAACATCAAGTGAGGTGAGAGATGAGCAGCCCCTAAACATATAGAGCATATCCGTCACCTTTGCGGTATTGAAGTTAGTGACGTTGAGAGAGGTGAGTTTTGAACAATTATAGAACATACTGTTCATATCCGTCACATTTGCTGTATTCAGATATTCCAGCCCTGTAATTGTTTCAAGTTTTTTGAGACTTTCAAAGAAACTTCTCAACGATGTAGGAGTGTATGTACTGAAGCTCTTATCGAAAACAATGTGCACAATTGTGCCATTCTCAAAATTCCGTTTGATATCAGCCACCTTCATCTTATCTTTCACAACAACACTATTGCTAGGAAGGGTTTCACCCACAAATTCCTTGAAAGTCAAGGTTTGGGTAGAGGATTCATACGTTGCTATATACTTAGAACTGGAAGCTGCCTTCTGCGCCACCATATTGGCAGGCAGAAGCAACAACATGAGCAACATCAATGGGAACAGGGCAAATCTACAGAACTTTGCCCCCCCATAGTTCATACGGCCGACGTGCGACTCATTGGATTGATTGTTAAACTTTTTCATAATCTAATACTATTTTTGTTATTATATTTTATCAAGAAATTACTGAATACTGATTGCCATCAGACTGACTACCAGACCCACGAACGTGATGAACACTACGCCTAGGATGAGGCAGATATAGAAACGCCCTCTCCTGATGAAATCACCCAAGCTGAAATGATACATCGGGTGATCATCAAGATAGGTCCTATATTCCCTCACCATGACATTAATCATGATGACTACATAAATAAGGAGGAACAGAGCTACTATCAGGATAGCCTGTTCGTCTTTGGCTAATGAATCTATTATACTTTTCATGGTGCAAATATAGTGTTTTTTCTTGAAATAAGGTGTCCAGTTGCCCCCACTAGGTGTCCAGTTGCTACAAAATAGGTGTCCATTTGGTGGGCAAATGGACACCTTTTATACATTCTTTAACAGTTCTTCTCTCTCCAAGCCGTAGGAGAACAGCCTTCTTTCTCTTTGAACATACGGTAGAGATTGGAGCGGGAAGAGAAGCCGCACTCGGCAGAAATCATATCATTGCTATAGTTTGGCTTCTCCAAAATCATCTTTTTGGCAGCCTCAAAACGTACCTCGGCAAGCCAGATACGGAAGGTGGTATTGAGCCCCGAGAAGTATTTGGAAAGCTCCGGCTTAGGGATATCCAACGAGCGTGACAAGGTAACCATATTCAATATGGTATCCCTGTATCCTCCGTTGGCACACCATTCATCCAACTTCTCACGGATGATTTTCTGCCGTCTTTCAGAAAACTGCGATTGTAAAGTTTCTTTCTTATCATCCAGTTCTTTATCCTGCAGTTCTAAACAAGCATTGTCTTCCACACATTCCATGGCAGCCTCCTCTTCTTCCTCCTTATCCAGAAGTTCTTCGGAAGGCACGTAATTATAGCCCAAAGCCATAAAACTGAGCGTGAAGAAAAAGACAGCAAGCAGTCCCAGAGGTCCGATTACATAGAGAGATTTAGTGGAAAGAACTGCAAAAGGCAGGGCTACAGCAGGGAAAAAGACGATGAATACACTGGCTCGCGCATATCTCACGTAAGGCAGGATATCGTAACCAGCCATCACCTCCAGCATCCTCCTGCGCTTTCTGATTTCCACTATTATCATATAGATGCAATAGGCTACATTGATGCCGAACAGGACTATCATCACATAAATCCAGCTGCCGATATGGAAGTTTCCGTTCTGCATATAGCCGATGCAGAAGGCAGCCAATATGGCGGCATAAATGCTGGTGCAGACGATGTTCATCTTCCGGCGGTTGGCATGCGTTGCCTCGATATTGTAAATGCCAATAGAGATGAGCGAGAAGCAAGGGGGATAGGCCAGCATGTTGAATACGGCTCCCACTGCAGCGTCTTGCGCCCGGAAGCCCAGAAGCATCTGCATGAGAAATTGTATGGCCAATCCTACCATGGCTCCGATAATCAGCCATCGTGACACTTCATATCGCCTGTTCATCCACTTCATGTGCAGGCGGGTAATACCCAGGATGAGGATATTGACGAACATAAATAGGAAACAGGCGAACTGCAATAAATATAATGTATCCATTTCTTTCTTATTTTTGTATTTGGCATCTGCCAAGATTACTGTTTAATCGTCTTAATATGCATGCAAAAGTACAAATTTTATTTTTAAACGGAGGGGAGAAATGGGGAAAAAGTGAATAAAAGGACGAAAAAAATGGTTTTATTTAAATGTATCCTCGCTTGAGGGATGATAAAAGGACACAAATATAGTAAAAATCTACGCAAATTTTGCGGAATCAAAATTTATTTGTACCTTTGCACCCGGTTAGCAGAGAGCTAACTAAGGGGTGCTACCGCCAGAAATGAGAAAAAAGCGGATGCTGAGAATATACCCATCGACCTGAACCAGGTAATGCTGGCGTAGGAAAATAAGGCACATTCCCCCTTATATGATGTTTTTAATTTAAATAAATGAAAAGATTCAACGGGATCGCACTCAGTGTAGCGTTTTGCTCTTTGGCAAGCCAGGCTGCACTGGCACAGACAAAAATCGACACCTTGAAGGTGCAGCATTTGAATGAAGTGATTGTAAAAGGCGTACGTGCCACAAAGGAAGCTCCATACGCCGTGGCTAACATCAGGAAATCAGAACTCAAACAATTCTCTTGCTCAGGTCAGGAATTGCCATTTCTCCTTTCTCGTACACCGGGCATCCTCGCCTGGAGTGAGAACGGTATCGGCACCGGTACTACCTATATGCGCATTCGTGGCGCTGCCGGAAGCCGCATCAATGTAACACTCGACGGAGTGGCCCTCAACTCACCGGAAGACCAGACCGTTTTCTGGGCTAACATGAACAGTTATTCTTCGCTCCTGGGCAGCATCCAGGTACAGCGCGGCGTAGGCTCTTCTACCAATGGCGACGGTGCCTTCGGCGGAAGCATCTCTATGGCTACAGCTGCTCCTTCGCTCACCCCTACTGCAGAAGTTACCGGTTCTTTCGGTTCTTACAATACCTATCATACAGGCGCCAGCTTCTCTACAGGTCTGCTCGGCAAGCATCTGATTTTTGACGGTGCTTATCACGAGACAGCTACCGACGGTTATGTAGACGGCACAGCAGGCCGCTCAGGTTCTTACTATGGCGGACTGACCTGGCTGGGCGATAACTTCAAGATAAGCTACAAGAACATCGGCAACTTCGAGAAGACCGGTCAGGCTTGGAACGGTGTGCTGGGCGGAGATTACAACTCTAACTTCAGCCTCCTTCAGGATGGCATCCGCACTTATAAAGATATGTATAAGGCAGGTCTGGATAAGTTTAACGTGCTGACAGGCGATATGGTTCGCAACGACAAGGGCGATTATACCATCACTCCTTATACCCTGCGCGACGGAAGCAAATGGGACAAGACTACTGATAACTTCTATCAGAACCACAACATCCTTTCGGCTACCTGGACACCTGGCAGCCACTGGAGCCACAGCCTCTCACTGCATTATACCTATGGCTACGGCTACTACAAGGAGTTCAAGAACAACGCCAAGTTTGCCAAGTTCGGACTCATCTACAAGGATGCAGAGGGCAACAAGGTTAAGAAGTCTGACTTCATCCGCAAGAAGGGACTCACCCAGCATACCTACGGCATGGTATACAATACCAACTACAAGGATGAGCACTGGGATGTTATCGGCGGATTGAACCTGCAGCAGTTCCGCGGCAACCACTGGGGATACCTTACTTATATCGCCAACCAGGATGCCGAGAAGAAGTTCTTAGGCAGCAACGGAAAGTATAAGTACTATGATTCTGATGCCCACAAGTATGACTACAGCGCCTTCGTCAAGGCAAGCTATCGCTTTGCAGACTACTGGAATGCCTTCGCTGACCTGCAGTATCGCCGTGTAGAATACAAGACCGACGGTATCAACGACAAATTTATCGCCCAGGCAGATGGCAGCTACAAGAACCAGGAGCTGAACATCAACGAGAAGTACAACTTCTTCAACCCTAAGGCAGGTATCAGCTTCAACAAGGACGGGCACAAGGCATACGCATCTGTAGCCTACAGCAACCGCGAGCCAGAGCGCAACAACTTTACCGACAACTTCAACTATCCATTCCCTAAAGAGGAGAAGCTGCTCGATGTAGAGTTCGGCTATCAGTATCAGGGCAACAACTGGCATGCAGGCGCCAACTTCTACTATATGGATTATGACAACCAGCTAGCTCAGACCGGACAGTTGAGTGACATCGGCGAGGCACTGACCACCAACATCAAGGATTCTTACCGTATGGGCGTAGAGCTGACAGCCGGCTGGGCACCATTATCATGGTTGTCTGTAGAAGGAAATGCTGCTTTGAGCAAGAACAAGATCAAGGACTTTGATGAGTTTGTAAGCAACTGGGAAGACGATAAGAAGCCAGGCGTAGTACATTACGACAACTCAACCCTGTCTTATTCTCCATCAGCCATCCTGAACGGCTTCATCGACATCCACTATGCCGGTTTCTCAGCTACCTGGCACACCAACTTTGTAAGTCGCCAGTATATTACCAACACAGAAGACCGCGACTTCTCACTGCCATGCTATTCACAGAGCGACTTGAGCCTGAACTACAGCACTAAGGTAACCAAGGTACTCGGCATCAAGGAGGTAAGCTTCGGTGTGGACATCAACAATATCTTCAACCGCCACTATGCAGCCAGCGCATTCACCTGGGCAAATGCTATCGGTTACGGATATACATTGGACAACAGATTCAAGCAGATAGCCTACATCCCGATGGCAGATACCACCTGGATGACGCATCTAACATTGAAGTTCTAATCAGAAATCATCATGATGGATTATATTGCATCACATGGTTTAGACATCTTTACCACGGTACTCGGACTGGTTTATATCCTGTTGGAGTACCGTGCCAGTATCTGGCTCTGGCTGGTAGGCATCATCATGCCCGCCCTGGACGTATGGCTCTATTGGAGTCATGGTCTTTACGGCGATGCGGGTATGGCGGTCTACTATACGATAGCCGGTATATATGGTTATGCCGTATGGAAATATGGCAAGAAGCACAACCAGAAGGAGAAAGAAGAACTACCGATTACCTATATGAAGAAGTCGCTCTATCTCCCTACTCTTCTGTTCTTCCTGGCAGCCTGGGGCATCACCTATTATATACTGATAACTTTCACCAACTCTACGGTTCCTCTACAAGACAGTTTCACCAATGCCCTGAGTTTTGTGGGTCTCTGGGCGCTGGCACGCAAATATATCGAGCAGTGGTTCTTCTGGATTATCGTAGATGCCGTTTGCTTCTATCTCTATATCATCAAAGGCATCCCTTTCAAGGCTGGACTTTACGGTCTCTACGTCATCATCGCCGTAGCCGGATACTTTAAATGGAAGAAGATGATGAAAAAGAGTTGATAGTTTATAGTTATTAGTTTATAGACGGAAAAAGGAAGCCAAGGCAAATACAAACTTGCCAGGCTTCCTTTTATTTCATTTATATAAACGAGAACCACTATACCAAGGTTCCGTGCTTATCTATGTGATCAGGGCTTCTTTAGAAAAAAACGCCCTAGAATTACTTCTTTACTTTCAAGCCGCTCTCGATGCTTGCCAGTTCATCGCTGAACTCAGCGTCCACCTTCAAGCGTTCCTCCACCTTTGTAGTACTGTGGATAACGGTGCTATGATCACGATTACCAATCAGTTTGCCCACTCTCGAAGCCGGCATCTTGATAAGTTTCTGTGCCAGATACATCGCCACCTGACGCGCCTCCACATACTCACGCTTGCGGCTCTTGCTGTTCACGGCAGCCACCGTCACCTTATAATGAGAGCATACAGCCTCTACCACTTCATCAAGGGTGAGAGTCTTGGTACTTTCCTCTACCTTCACGGCACGCTTTACCACACGTTCTGCCAACTTGATATCGATGCTGCTGTTGTAAACGATGCTATAAGCCAACAGGCCATTGATGGCACCCTGCAAGTCACGAACACTGCCGTTACAGGTCTGAGCGATGTAAGAAACCACATCCTTAGGAATCTTCAAGCCGTCTTTGCGAACCTGACTGCTCACGATATCGACACAAAGTTCCACATTTGGCTTCTCCAATTCAGCAACCAAACCACAGGAGAAACGGGTAATCAGACGGTCTGGCATGTCCTTCAACTCCACAGGAGGTCGGTCGCTAGCCAGAATGATTCGCTTACCATTGCGGAAGAGGTGGTTGAAAATATGGAAGAAGGTGTTCAAGGTCTTAGCCTTTCCTGCCCAATCCTGCACATCATCCACAATCAGAATATCGATAGACTGATAGAAGTTGATGAAATCGTTGCTTGCATTATGCAGCACAGCATCCGTATATTGCGTCTGGAAGAGACGGGCACTTACATAAAGCACTCGTTTCTGAGGATACAACTGCTTGGCTCTCAATCCGATGGCATTCACCAAATGAGTCTTTCCGCTACCAGAAGGACCATAGACGAACATCGGGTTAAACTGCGTAGTGTTCGGATGCTCAGCAATAGACAATCCCACCGAACGAGGCAGCTTGTTGCTGTCTCCCTCTACGTATGTATTAAAGGTGAGCTTGGGGTCAAGCTGGGTATCAATGTCTTCCTGCTGCTGAACATCGGCTGGCATTCCTACCTGCTGATTCATCGCATTTCGCGAGGCATCAACATCGTCGCTCGCTTCGGCATCTACTCCCTGCGCCACAGGCTGCTGTTTATCAGCAGCTACCACACGATAGGTGAGACGGATTCCGTCGCCAAAATTTCGATGAAGCACCTTACTTAACAAGCCAACATAATTCTGTTCCAAGTACTCGTATACAAACGGACTTGGAACTTGAACCAATAAAGTCTTAGTCGAAGGTTTATACGACTCGAAGACTATTGGTCTAAACCATGTATTATATTGCTGCTCCGAAACATTATCCTTTATGAACAAAAGACTATTGTCCCAAAGCGCCTTTGGACTTGCTAACATTGACACTTATTACCTAATATTTTAAATTGTTTAATTAACCTATTTTTAAAGATTTTGAAATATCTCCACACCACCTGGATGCGAAATCGGTTGCAAAGTTACGAAAAAAAACGGAGAGTAGCAAATCACCCCATTTATAATATTTTAAGACACACTTGCAATCAACTGAGAATCAAGCAACTAAGAAAGTTATCCACAGTTGCGTTTTAGTGACAGTGAAACAATTTTGCAACACCCCGAAATGGCTAAACTACAACAAGTTCGGCTCACATTTCGGGGCGTGAAACATCGTCTTTATTATTTAGACAAAATTAATTTAAGCTGTTTCCTGATTTCCTAGCATTTTAGAACAAAAACGCCCCTTTTACTTGTCTTTCTTGCCGAAGATAGAGAAGTGAACATAACGCTTTGGATGCGCCTTCAGGTCGATAACCAGAGAATCTGCGTGCGACATCGTAGAGGTCAGGTTGTCATAGAGCTTGGTATCGTTCATCAACAAGCCCAGACTACCCTTTCCGCTGTTCAACTGGTCGGTAAACTTCTGCGCACCCTCCAGTGTGGCATTCACTCTGTTGAGTGTGCCCTGCACATCGAGGCTAGCCAGGTTTGCCGTCAGTCGATTGGTATTATCGAGCACGCCATTCGCCTTGCCAATCATGCCAGGAACCTGCTTGTTGAGACCAGCCATCAGCGTATTCAACTCTCGGGTAGAAACGGTGAGGTTGTTGGTGATAGTCTCCACGTTGTGAAGCGAAGCTGCCAGGGCAGGATCAGCCAGAAGGGCATTCACGTTTGTGAGGATGGAATCCAACTTAGGCAACATCTTCTCAACCACCGGCACCAGTTCGGCAGCCTTTCCCATCATTCCGGCGTTCACATAGCCAGGAATAATATCACCTGGTTCTATTCTCTGGCGCGGATTGTTGGCAAGCAAAAGGTTCACCTGGAGATTGCCCATGATGTCTTTCTCTATCTCAGCCTTGCTCCCCGCAGGAATTCTCAAATCCTTATTGATGTCGGCCTTCACCTTGATAGGACCATCACCCGAATAGTCGAAATCCACCTTGTCTACCGTTCCCACCTTGTAACCATCGGCATAGATAGGAGTAGAGGCGCCCAGACCCTGGATGTCATCAAACGTCATGTAATAGGTGTTGTTGGTGGAAAACAGGTTGATGCCTTTCAGAAAATTGATTCCGAAATACATCACCAAGATACCAACAACAGCTACCAACGCTATCCTAATTTCCTTTGTAAGTTTCATATCTATCTAATTTTGTTCTTTTTATTATCTGTTCCTATTCTGCTTGAATTCTCGGATAGCCTGATTCACATCATACTTCTCTCCATTCTTGAAGGCGATAATGAATGCTTCCGGGAACTTCTCCATCTTTTCCTTGCGCAAGCGATAAATCTCATTATAGTTGGTAGATGCTCCCAAGGTGTATTTCACCAGGTTGCCCTCCTGGAAACTGTCGAATTCCGTTTCACCCTTGAAATGAGCATCACCCTTTCGGAGATTCCGATTGCCTACGAATATCTGAAGTTTGAACACCGGTGCATCTTTCGGAGCATTTCGCGACTGAGATGCTACCGTATCAGCCTTTCTGTCAGAATCATCAGTTTTTGGTGCTCTCGTTCTCCTTACGGGTTCCTGCTTCTTCACCCTTCTGTTTTCCGCCTCTTCCTTATAAGAATCCGGAACGATTTTCGGCAGGGTGCTTTCCTGTCGATTCGCAGCACGATAAGGCACGGAAACCGTCCGGTCGTACTTGTTCTTATACTTGGCGAAAGCCTCGTAGATGCCTTTGGCGATGTCATCCACCTTGGCATTATCATTCAGAAGACGCTCCTCATCAGGCGTAGTGATGAAACCCAACTCTATCAAACAGCTCGGCATCGAAGTTTCTCTAAGCACCAGGAATCCAGCCTGATGTACGCCCTTATCAGGACGGCAAGCGCCATCGCATACACTGCGCTGAATCATTCGAGCCAGATCCACGCTGCGCTCCATGTTCTTACCCTGGATGAACTCGAAGATGATGTAACTCTCGGAAGACTTCGGGTCGAAACCTTCGTAAGTCTGCTCGAAGCCCTTCTCCATCGAAATCACCGAGTTCTCTCGCATCGCCACATCCAGATTGTCCTTGGCGCGGTGCATACCCAGCGTATAGGTTTCGAAGCCACGTGCCACCTTGCCTGCCGGAAGCGCATTGGTGTGCACAGAGATAAACAGGTCGGCATTGGCACGATTGGCGATATTCGCACGCTCGTGAAGCGGAATAAACACATCCTGCTTTCGGGTATAGATAACACGCACCTCAGGCATGTTCTGTTCCACGTATTTACCGAAGCGCAGAGCCACGGTAAGATTGATATTCTTCTCCATGGAGATGGCACCTCTTGCACCAGCATCATGGCCTCCATGTCCTGGGTCGATAACCAGCGTAAAACGCTTATTGGCTGCGAACGCCGTCACTACCAGCATACACATCAAAGCCAACAGCAATGTTATTTTCTTACACATCATTCAGATGATTTTGCAAAATTACTACTTTATTATCAGAAAACCTAAATCTACAGTTAAGTTTTATCATTTGTTAATACAACTTCCACCCCAGCGCCGTCACTATCGGCTCCCATCGGCGGATTTATCTTGGTAACAGACAATTGTATTTCCTTGATGGAAGGATAGGCGGCAAAGAGCGAATCGCCGATTCTGCCAGCCACATACTCAAGAAGCTTGCTAGGCTTCGCCATTTCTCTTTTCAGCAGTTCATACACCTCGGCGTAATTGATGGTGCCGCTGAGTTCATCGGTCTGCATGGCACGGGAGAAATCGTATTCCAGCGACAGATTGACGAGATAATCGTTGCCCACCGTATTCTCTTGCTCCAGCACTCCATGATAGGCATGGAAGCGAATATTCTTAAGAAAGATCTTACTGCTCTTCACCATCGCCAACATTTTCTAGAGAGTTATTTTCTTCAACACCATTCCTTTCATCAACAACGTTCTTCTCCTCTCCATTCTCTTCGTTGAGATACTTCTTAAGGGCTCTCTCCACTCCCACACGCCAGGTGTTGAGGGTTTCAGAGGTAAGCTGAAGCTGATCAACCAGTTTGATGACGTTGGCGATAGGCATGCGATAGCGCAGCACGCCGGAAATCAGCTTGGCATAGTTCCAATACTCCGGATTGAACTTCTCGCTCAATCCCTCGACGGTAATCTTATAGCCACGCTTGTTGACAAACTGGAAGTCGTATCGTTTCTGTCCCTCTCCGGTCACAGTCTTGATAATCTTTCCCTTGGTCACGGATTTCGGGAGCATAATGCCTTCGTCTTCATCCTGCAAACCGGTAAATATCTCGTATGGATGCCCGTTGAGCAATCCCACCAAGGCAACCCATTTTTCTTTATTATTCTGGTATCTCACCACATCACACTCCAATTCCTTAGGGCGCACTTCCACCACCTCCGGGTCGCAGAGGGTACCATGCGTCTCATTAGAGATCATTTTAGCCAAAGGTAGATGGAGTTTTTCCCAATCGGTGGTTTCTCCATCAAAATGCTCGTGAAGAGTAGCCAAACCGGCCTTCATCTCCGCCAGAAAAGCCTGGCTAGCTTCTTCGAAGCTCATATCTTCAGTATATTTCATATCAAACGTTTAATAATTAGCTGCAAAATTAAAACAATATTTCTAAAATATGAAACGTTTGGGCAGATATTTCTTCAAAAATTCGCTGATTGAACGATAATTAACCAAAAAATGCTATAGAAGACGGCTGTTTTCGGAAAACTTTCTGTATCTTTGCATTAAAAAAGGAAAAAAGATATGGAATCAATCAAGAACAGAACCTCTATCCGCAAATATGCCGACAAAGAGGTTACAGATGAACTTTTGAACCAGTTGCTCGAAGAGGCGATGCGCACCCCTACCATGGGCAACCTGCAACTCTACAGCGTGGTGGTAACCCGAAGCGAAGAAGGCAAGAAAGCCCTGGCTCCTGCCCACTTCAACCAGCCGATGGTTACAGGTGCTCCTGTGGTGCTCACCATCTGCGCCGACTATCGCCGCACCACCCTCTGGGCGGAAAACCGCAAGGGTACTCCGGGATACGACAACATCCTCTCGTTCATGAATGCGGCTACCGACGCCCTGCTCTTCACGCAGACATTCACCAACTTAGCAGAAGAGGCTGGTTTGGGAACCTGCTTCCTGGGCACCACGGTGTATATGTCAAAGATGATCATCGACACTCTGAAACTGCCGAAACTCGTGATGCCTGTTGCCACCCTCACCATCGGATGGCCTGACGAGCATCCAGCCCAGAGCGACCGCCTGCCATTGCGCAGCATCATCCACAACGAACATTTCGAGGATTACACCCCAGAAAAGATTGATGATTTCTATGCCGAGAAGGAAGCACTGGAAGAGAATAAGGAGTTTGTACGCATCAACAACGTAGAAACCCTCGCCCAGGTTTTCACCGACATCCGATATACCAAGAAGGATTGCGAAGCCATGAGCATCGGATTTCTCGATGCCCTCAAGCAGCAGGGATTCCTCAAGTAAGCAAAAAAGCGCATCAGAATTCTGATGCGCTTTTTTGCTTACTTGTTAAAACCGGTAACCTCCACGTATGGAGCCTGACCTCTGCCATCCTCATTGCGATAAGAAACCTTGATTTTCTTGCACTCATTCGGCATCAGACTGAAGTAGTTGTCGCTGTAGATAACAGGCAGAATCTGCTCGCCATCACCACCCTTCAGGTTCAAACGGATCAAGAGGGCTGGCACATGGCCCGTGTTGCGGATTTCAACCTCGCCAATCCACTCTTCACCCTGCTGAACAAAGCGCTTGCCACTGATGGCAACCGTTGCCTTTGGCAGTTTAGAGAGTGCCTGGAGATTGTCCTCCTCCTTACCCATCACGTAGAAGTTGTCAGATACCACCTGGTTGTTCTGCTGAAGCGTCAACTTAATGTAATAAACAGCCTCATCCGGCTCGCTTACGCTTACCGCATCAAGAGTCTGGTCTTCACCCACATTCACTTCCTGGCTATCCTCCTTCATCAGTTTTCCGTACATATCGAAAATCTGAGCCTTGGCCACCAGACCGTTCTTGGCACCACCGGCAAAGTTAACCACCTCGGCAACCTTCTTCACTGGATTATACTGGATATGCAATGGCTCACAAGCCTTCTTCACACCAAAGTAAGCAGCAGTTGGCTCGAAGTAATAATCGTAGGTACACCAAACCATGCTTGGCCAGCAGGCATGACTCATCCAGATGAGCAAACCGAGACGATCCTGCTGAGAAGACTCGTACATCGCACGATAACCATCATAGTTCAGCCACTGTGCCCACTTGGTAAACTGCTCTGCACTCTGAGGCTTGCCATATCGCTTTTCCATGATGTTGTTGAAAGATTCACCTCCCTGGGCACCCTTCAATGTATAATCATGCTGTCCCCAGGCATCACTTTGTGGCCACAGATGCTCCGGTTCCATCATTCTGCTCAGCGATTCGAAGGTAGGAACATTAGGCATACCACGCTCCGAATGCAGCTTATGGCTCTGGTTAGCGAAGTAGAAAGATGGTGACTTCATCTGGTAAGGACCATGGCCGCTCACACCCAGGTCGGCAGAGCTAGGGATATAGCCCAACTGTGGATGAATCGCCTTCACCTGCTCTCTCAGCACCTTGTCGATGGATGCAGGAGGGAAGCCCTCATTTCTGCCGCAATAGATGCCGATACATGCATGACTGCGAATGCGGGAGATGTAATCGGCAGAGTTCTCGAGGAACATCTTGTCGTCATCAGGGTCTGGTCCGTCCCATGGATTCGCCAGCCAGAAGTCCTGCCATATCATGATACCATACTTATCGCATGCCTCATACAGTTCCTCATCGCCAATCTGTCCTACCCAGTCGCGAATCATATTGTAGTTCATCTCCTTATGGTAACGCACGGCTGCATCATATTCACGTCCGCGATAGTTGAGGTTGGTCTCCGAGAAGCCCCAGTTACCGCCCAGCGGATTCAATCGCTTGCCGTTGATGTAAATCTTGGTCTGGGTCTCCAGGTCGGCATAGCTCATCTGGCGGATACCAGCCTTATAGGTCAGCTCAGAAAGCATCTCGCCGGAAGCCTTATCTGATACCTTGAATCCGGCATCATATAAATAAGGTGAACCATAGCCGTTAGGCCACCAGAGATTCATGCGCTGGTTCTTGAGCTGCGGATAATCAGCAGGCGCAAAAGCCACCTCACGCTTCTCGTTTGGCTGCAGACTTACTTCCTTCTCAAACTTGATTTTTCCGATATAACCCGTCAGTTTCACGGTCTTTGCCACGGCATCCGCATTCTGCAGGAACACAGATGGGGTCATTGATGCCAGGGTATCAGGCAAGTTTAATGTGGATGTAACCACTGGGTCTGAAGCACTTACGCCATTATCATGAGTAAGATACACATCATTCCAGATACCGATTTCACGACCTGGGGTATTGGTAATCCAGTCCCATCCGATAGAAGCGTGGAAGGTAGGGTTATCAGCACCCAACTCACCACCGTTCAAATCGGTGTTCTGAAGATTCTTCTGCTTCACTACGCCGAAGTGGGCATTCTTGATGACATGCACCTCCAACTTGTTGGCACCTGGCTTCAACTTCCTGGTCACGTCGATGCGGGAACGGATAAAGGCACCGTCGATTCTGCCTATCTTCTCACCATTCAGCAATACATCTGCCTTCCAGTTGATACCATCGAAGTTAAGATAGGTATGCTGGTTCCTGTTGGCAGAAGGCTGATGGTTGATGGTGGTACGATACCAGAAATCAGAATTGAAGAACGACTCCGAAATCTGTCGCATATTGTCATCGTAGCGGTTATCAGGCACCGCCCCTATGTTCATATAGCTGGTAAGCACGGTACCCGGCACGGTAGCCTGAATCCAGGCATCGCTTCCCTCGCGGCGCAGCTGCCACTGGTTGAGCATCTGCTTGCCGTTCTTGGAAGCCAGCGTATTGGCTGCCTCGGCATGTAAACCGCCCTTACCCATTACCTGCATTTCAGACAAGGCGAATCTGCCGGAAGCATCCGGTTCAGTCAACTGCAATCTAACATATCTGCCATGGCCCTTGCAAGCCACCTTCTCTACCAGTCCCTTCTGCTTCTGCTGTCCCAGGGTAGCAATATCGCTCCAGTTCTTGGCATCATTAGAAACCTGAATCTTTCCGTGGCGAGCCTTGTTTACCCAGAAGAGATTCACCTGGTCGAAGTCGGCCTCTGTACCCAAATCTACATAGAGCCACTGTGCCTTGGAACTCAACTTATTGGTCAAGCCAGATTTCCAGACGCTTGAGAAATGCATGGATGGACGCCATGAAGTGGTGTTATCGATGAGTTTGATACGCCACCATGCTGCACCCTTCATTTTCATTTCGATGCGCACATGCTCATAGTTGCCCTGCTTTTTCAAAGGAATGTTAACATTCAGTTTTCTGAGCGGCAGGCGCACCACGTCCTGGAACTTGTTTGGGTCAGAGCTCACCTGCTGCTTGGTAGCCTCACCAGGAAGTCCGGCGCCTTTCTCCTCGCCGAGCACCTCCCATTTGGTACCATTGTGCGAACCCAACACGCGAATCACAAAACCTTCGGAAGCCTTTTCCTTGTAGTAAGCCAGCTCACCGGTGAACTTCAGGTTCTTGAGATTCACCTTCATGGCATCCCAGTTGAACTCCACGAAAGCATCTTCACCTTTAATATATTGGCTTGTCACCGTATTGCCGTCAATCATCTTCTCCTTGTCACGATTAGACAGTTCGCCCTCATTGGTTTTCACACGCAAGAACGAAGGAGCCTTACTGGTGATGATTCCATCGGTTACGAGATGTCCCGTAAGATTGAAATCAGCATTCGATGAAGTATATACCATTCGGTTCAAGGCGATGTTCCTATAGGTTTGATCCTTCACCATCTTAGGAGCCGTAAACTGCGATGGGCGTCCCGGATACTGTCCGATGCCCCTAGTTTCGGTCAGATTATCAGCATACGTCAAGCCTAGACTTTGGCTGAGTAAAGCTAAAAACATAACTGCTTGTTTCTTCATTTTTGTTTATTGAATAATTGATCTTACTAAGTTTTTGTGCAAAGTTACAAAAAAAATAGAAACCACGCTATATTTTAAACTAATTTATTTATTCTTTCTGGTTTTAACAAACATTATTCACCCATTTAATAAAGTATTATGGCAACAGTAAAAGTAAAATTCAGAGCATCCTCGGTGCCGGGAAAGGAAGGCACACTGTATTATCATCTCATACACCAGCGCAGCCTGCGCTGGATGAGTACCGACTATCATGTCTTTCCAGACGAGTGGAACGACAAGAAGTCGGCTATCATTGTTTCTAACCGCAACAACAGACAGGCGCATCTGCAGCTCATCCAATCAAAGATAGATTGGGAGATGAAGCAGATGCAGCGTATCATCCGTGACAAGGAGATGGATGGCATCCCTTATACCATTGATGACATCGCCAAGGAGATACAGCAGCTGCCACCGAACAAAAGTGTCTTCACCTTCTTCCGCCAACAGATAGCCAAGAAGGAGCAGATGCAGTGCATTGGTACCAAGAGCAACTACACCAGTGCCGCCAACCGA
>CAKQCH010000048.1:0-17402 GCA_934216735.1 uncultured Prevotella sp. | reverse complement strand
ATTGCAAAATACTGCATAAAAGACTATAATTCAACTGTTTCAAAGATCGAATTGCCCTTTTTTATTGGACAGTAGTGTAATGTTATAATAAAAATCGCAGCACACCCAGAAGGGGCGAGCTGCGATTTTTTATTGTTTTTATCCGAAAAGTTGGAGACTGTAGAGGTAAATCACCGCTGCCGGTATTGCCATGAGCGATGAATCAAAACGGTCGAGCATGCCGCCATGGCCTGGCAGGATGGTTCCGCTATCCTTCACACCCAGCGTACGCTTGAAGAGACTCTCAACCAGGTCGCCCCAGGTGCCGAAGAAGGCTACAACCACTCCAAGACCCACCCAGCCAGGAATGCTCAGGCGATGGGCTGCACCATCATTGGCAATGTAACCGATGATGATGGCTGCGATAATCACGAAAATGCCGCCGCCGATGCTGCCCTCCCAACTCTTTGCCGGACTGATGCGGGGAAACAGCTTGTGTTTGCCGAAAAGCGAACCGCTGCAGTAGGCACCCGTATCATTGGTCCAGAGGAAGATGAAGATGCTCAAAGGCAAGAGCATGTCATAATGTATCTGGCCGTCGAATGCCGAAGTCTCGAATGCCAAAACGTTAATCATCGAGAATGGCAGGGCAATATACATCTGTGGAAGCATGGTGTAGGCCCAGTCGTTGATGGCATTCTTGTTGCCCGTGTAGAGCTCTGCAATGAAAAGATACACGATGGTGAGCAGATAAGGTACGAATACCACGAAGTTGCTCACGATGCCTGTGCGGAAACCTGCCACGGCAAGGAAGAAATATACACCTGCCACGGTGGTGATGAAGCGGTTCACGCAGATGTCTTCCTTCTGGTTTACCAGTCCGCAATACTCCCAAATGCTCAGTCCTGTAATCAGGGCGAAGAGGAATACCATTGCCCTGGGATTCAGGAAGCAAGATACCATACAGGCGACGAAGAGTACGCCTGTGATGGATCTTATCACTAGATTTTTCTGTTTGTCAGTCATAGGTTTTCCTATTTTTCGTTATTTTTCTCGTTTTCAGAAGCATCCTTAGAAGAATTCTCAGAAGCATCCTTAGAAGCCTTGGTCTCAGAAGCATCCTTAGAAGCCTTAGTCTCAGAAGCATCCTTAGAAGAATTCTCCGAAGAAGTTTCTGAAGAATTCTCTTCAGCCTGTTTCTTTGCCTCTTCGTGATCCTTGATGGCTGCCTGAACCTCAGGCATGTCCATTACGGCGTCGTCAATCTTAGGCTGCTCGTCTTCCATGATTTCCTGCGAGCGGCTCAGCCATGGGCGCTTGCCGAAGATGTGCTCCACATCCTCTGCCATGATCACCTCTTTCTGAATCAGCAGTTCGGCAAGGGCGTTGTGACCCTCCTTGTGCTCCATCAGGATGTTCTTGGCACGGGTGTATTGCTCGTTCACCATCTGCAGCACCTCCTTGTCTATCTCGCGGGCTGTAGTCTCTGAGTATGGACGCTGGAACGAATACTCGTTCTGGTTGTAATAGCAGATGTTTGGCAGGCTCTTGCTCATACCCAGGTAAGCCACCATGCCGTAGGCACTCTTGGTAGCACGCTCCAGGTCGTTCATCGCTCCGGAGGAAATATGACCGGTGAAGAGTTCCTCAGCAGCACGACCACCCATCAGTGAGCACATCTCGTCGAGCATCTGTTCCTTGGTGGTAATCTGACGCTCTTCTGGAAGATACCAGGCTGCGCCGAGTGCCTGACCGCGAGGTACGATGGTTACCTTAATCAGTGGGTTAGCATACTGGCAGAACCATGAAATGGTAGCGTGACCCGCCTCGTGAAGGGCGATGCTGCGCTTCTCATCGGCAGTCATTACCTTGGTCTTCTTCTCCAATCCGCCTACAATTCTATCTACGGCGTCAAGGAAATCCTGCTTGCAAACCGCCTTCTTGTTGTGGCGGGCTGCGATGAGGGCTGCCTCGTTGCAGACATTCGCAATATCTGCACCCGAGAAGCCTGGAGTCTGGCGTGCCAGCAAATCTACATCCACGGTCTCGTCAATCTTGATAGGCTTGAGGTGAACCAGGAAGATGGCCTTGCGCTCGTTCAAGCCAGGAAGATCTACGTGGATTTCTCGGTCGAAACGGCCTGCACGGAGCAGGGCACTGTCGAGCATGTCCACACGGTTGGTTGCTGCCAGGATAATTACACCACTGTTGGTGCCGAAACCATCCATCTCTGTGAGTAGGGCGTTCAGCGTATTCTCACGTTCATCGTTGCCACCCATGGCTGGGTTTTTGCTGCGGGCACGACCCACGGCGTCGATCTCATCGATGAAGATGATGCTAGGCGATTTCTCCTTTGCCTGGCGGAAGAGATCGCGCACACGCGATGCACCTACGCCGACAAACATTTCCACGAAGTCGGAACCGCTCATTGAGAAGAAAGGCACACCAGCCTCGCCAGCTACAGCCTTCGCCAGAAGAGTCTTACCGGTTCCTGGAGGACCTACGAGCAGGGCGCCCTTAGGAATCTTACCACCCAAGTCGGTGTATTTCTGCGGATTCTTCAGAAAATCCACTATTTCCTGTACTTCCTGCTTGGCACCTTCCTGTCCGGCAACGTCCTTGAAGGTAATGCCGATGGCATTTCCCTTCTCATACATCTTCGCCTTGCTCTTTCCTACGTTGAAGATGCCACCGCCCATGTTGCTCATTCCGTTGCCCATTCTGCCCGACATCCAGTAGATGAAGAAGAAGAAGAGGAGCAGTGGGGCGAGGCTCACGATGAGACTCCAGAAGTCGTTGTCCTTCTGGTTGTCATAACTGAAGGAACGGATTTTTCCTTCTTTCACCATCAAGTTGCCGTAGCGGTCAACTTCGTCGACGGATCCGAACTGTACTTTTACGTATGGATTAGGACCCACGCTCTGGGCACTCAGCTTATATACATCGCGCGTATATTTTGGGTTGATGTATATCTTGAGGTTACTCTCAGTCTTGTTTGCCACCACGCTGAGCACGTAGCCCTTGTCCACGTATTGCTTGAACTCGGTGTAGGTAGCTTCCTTGGCTGCGCTTCCGCCCAAGGCATCTCCACCACCACTGAAGAATAGCGCGATGAGCGCTATGAGGATGATGGTGTAGAGCCAATTCATGTTAAACCTAGGCATCTTAGGACCATTTCCTCCGCCCGGGTTGTTTAAATTGTTGCTTTGATTCATATATTATATTTTTTTGTATGCAATGGTAATGTATCGGCCCCCGATGGTTAGTCGAGATTTGGAACATGGATGAGCTTTGCGTCAGCCCACAGGTGCTCCAGGTCGTAATAGGCACGAACTTCTGGCAGGAAGATATGGACGAGCACGTCCACGAAATCCATCGCTACCCACTGGTCGTTGCCGAGTCCGGCCACGTTGACCGGCTTTTCGCCGAGGTTCTTGCGGCACATGTCGCCCACCGATTCTGCGATAGCCTCCACCTGAGTAGGTGATCCGCCCTGGCAGATAACGAAGTATTTGGCGATGGTGCCATCCATTTCACTGAGGTCGGCGATTACGATATCTTGACCTTTTTTCTCTTGTATACCTTCTTTAATAGTCTCTACGAGTTGTTTAACTGTGTTCATTAATTCTTTCTTGTTTTTATTTTCTACCTTATTATATGTAATTATGGTACAAAGATACGCTAAATACCCGAAAAACCCATGAAAAATAGAAAAAATTGAGATATTTTAAAAAAAAGTGCCGAAAAATTTTGGTGATTCAAAAAAAAGTTGTACCTTTGCACTCGCAATTGAGAAATCAACCTGTTGAAGTTGCAATGATATTGGGATATGGTGTAATGGTAACACTACAGATTCTGGTCCTGTCATTCCTGGTTCGAGTCCGGGTATCCCAACTTCATCTTTCAAGTGGTTCTTCTTAAACGCAAAATTGGGATATGGTGTAATGGTAACACTACAGATTCTGGTCCTGTCATTCCTGGTTCGAGTCCGGGTATCCCAACTAGAGAGCATCTTTCATTCGAAAGATGCTTTTTTTTATATCCCCAGGGCTTTCCTCAATATTTCCCCGCATTTTGCCAGGTATCAAAAAGAAAAACCCAGAGCTTTCGCCCTGGGTTTATGATGAATTCAATGATTTCTTTTACTGTATCTCTGCATCAAATTACTTATTCTCTGCATCGATAGCCTTGATTTTCTCCTTTACGAGCTTCAAGTCTTCCTTCAACTTCTCTACCTTGCGGTTCATCTCCTCTACGAGGCTGTTACCTTTCTTGCTTGCTGCATTGAGGAAACCGAGGTTGTTCTCGTAGGTGGTAATCTCAGCACGCAGCTGGTCGTAGCGGCGCAACAGTTTGCCACGCTCGTTGTCCAAAGCGTTGGCTCCCTTCTCAGCTACACTCTTCAGATTGCTCTTGAAGTTGTTCATGTGGCGCTTGGCATTGTTGGAACGCAGATGCTTGTAGAGCTTGTCCATCACGTCGTGATACTCCTTATAGAGCTTGTCTTTCTCCTTGAAAGGAACATGCCCCACGGCATTATACTGGGCGATGAAATCCTGCATTTTCTTCTGGAAACCGTCTACAGGAGGGTTCTCAGCCAAATCCTTGAGCTGGGCAATGATGCCGCGCTTCTTTTCGAGATTAGCATGCTCCTCGTTTCTTGTGCCTGCATTTTCCTTGTTGCGGGCATCAAAGAACTTGTTGCAGGCAGCCAGGAATTCCTTCCAGAGCTGGTCGCCCTGTTTGCGAGGCACGAAGCCCACGGTCTTCCACTCTTTCTGAAGCTGAACCAGCTTGTCGCCTGTTTTCTTCCAGTCGGTGCTGTCGGCTAAAGCCTTAGCCTTCTCCACCAGCTTCTGCTTCTTCTCCAGGTTCTCGGCATACTGGCTCTTGATGGTCTTGAAGAATTCTGCTTTCTTGCTGAAGAACTCATCGTTGGCGATGCGGAAGCGCTCGAAAATCTTCACGTTCATTTTCTGAGGAGCAAAGCCTATCTTCTTCCATTCGCCCTGAATTTCGATGATGGTCTTGGTAGCCTCCTCCCAGTCATTAGCCTGCTTGTTCTCCTTGAGGTTGATAGCCTCAATCTTCTCGCAGAGGGCAGTCTTCTTGGCGAGGTTATCCTCTTCCTTGGCGCGCAGATCCTCAAAATGCTGCTGGTGCTTCTTGTTGATCACGGTGCTGGCATTCTTGAAGCGGGTCCAGATAGACTCGCGCAGATCCTTGGCTACAGGACCGATTTCGCGGTACTCCTGATGCAAGTCCTGCAACTGGTGGAAGGCAGAGATAACGTCTGGCTCTTCAGCCAGTTTCTCGGCAGCCTCACACAGTTTGGTCTTCGCCTCCAGGTTCTTCTTGAAGTCGTACTCGCGCGCCTCGTTGTTGAGCTTCAGCAGGTCGTAGAACTGCTCCACGTATAGCTGGTAGTTCTTCCACACCTCGTTAGCCTTGTCTGCAGGAATCGCCTTGATTTCTTTCCATTCCTGCTGCAGGTTCTTGAATTCCTGATATGAATTGTTGGCCTCCTCAGGCGAGGTAGCCATGGCTTTTATCTTTTCGATAATCTCAAGTTTCTTCGCCAGGTTCTCCTGCTTTTCCTCTTCCTGTTGCAGGAAGATTTTCGCTCTTTTCTCCTTGATGATCTGCATTTCCGCCTTAAAGGCTTCCTCTGTGTCATCAGGTAAGAGAACGTACTTCTCAGGGTCACCACCTGCTGCGAGATACTCCTTCATCTGAGCATCTCTCTCGGCGAGATGAATCTTGTAGAACGTTGTCTTCAGGTTGTCGAGTTCCTCCTTGTTAGGAGCCTCTGCACTGTGGGCAATTTCTTTTACTCTTTCGAGTACTTCCTGCTTGGTGGCGTAAGCCTTCTTGGCAGGTTCTTCCAGGGCGCTCTGTTGAAACAGAGCTTTTTCTTGAGAGTCCATCATGTCACTTTGTTTAGTTTATGATTCGAGTTTCTTTGGTCGCTTGTCGTGCCTTGCGCGAGACGGCCACAAATTTAATGTTATAATATTGTGCAAACTTAAACAAAAAAATCGAATATCCGTCAAGATATCCGATTTTTTTAATGTTTTTTATATGTAGAAAGCCTTTTAGAGCAGTCTTTTGTATCTTAGGAAGCCCCAAGTGAGTCCGGATACAACAAACGAAATCACCAGGGCGAGGGCAAATCCGTAGGGACTTTCTTCCATGCCGTTCACCAGGTTCATGCCGAAGAAGGAGGATATCAGCGTTGGCAACATCATTACGATACTGATACTGGTCAGGGTTCGCATCGTGGTGTTCATGTTGTTATTGATGATGCTCGAATAGGTGTCCATCGTTGATTCCAGAATGTCGGAATAGATGCTGGTGGTCTCTCTCGCCTGCGTCATCTCGATGTTCACGTCTTCGATGAGGTCGGCATCCAATTCGTCAACCTGCAGCTTGAACTTCAACTTCGAGAGCAGGTTTTCGTTGCCTCGGATAGAGGTGATGAAGTAGGTGAGGGAGTCTTGCAGGCGGCTCAGTCCTATCAGGCTCTCGTTGTTCACGCCATGATCCAGATTGCGCTTCGCCTTCTCGATGAGCGAGTTGATCTGCTTCAATCGCTTCAGATACCATACGGCCGACGAGAGGAAGAGGCGGAAAATCATGTCCACGTAGTCGGTGAAACCCTCGCCGCGTTTTTGCTGAAAGCTCACGAAATCAATCATCATGTTGGTTTCGTAGAAGCATACGGTGATGGTTACGTCGCGCTTGTGGATGATGCCCAGCGGCACGGTGGTGTAAGGTGTGCGGCTTCTTATTTCCTTGACGTAGGGGATACGGAGGATGATGAGCATCCAGCCATCATCGTATTCGTAGCGGGCACGCTCATCAGTATCGCTGATATCCGAAAGGAAATAATCAGGGATTTTGAATTCTTCTTCCAGCAGGCGCTGGTCTTCATCAGTTGGACATGTTACTTGTATCCAGCAGTTTGGCTGCCACTCGTTGAGTGGAGACAGAGTCTTGTCTATGTTCCAGTATGTCTTCATTGTTTGCTAATCTCCAAAAAATAATAAACGTTTGGGTATGGAGATTAGCGGTTGGATTTTCTGCCCCTATCGGTCATTTCCGGGGCTGTTTTCTGAATGCTGAATCTCCACGCCTACAATTCATAATTGTTCTCCGCGTGATAATCGTCCATTTTGTTATTAATTTGATGAAACTTATGCAAGTGGGCTGTGCTGCATTTCTTAGCAGATATTACAGTGCTTGCGAAATCGGGTGCAAAGATAATGATTTTTATTGAGAAAAGGGACAAAAAAGCCGAGAAAATTCTTTCCCGGCTTCCTTTTTTAATCTTTTTGTAATTTCTTCCTTCTTTACTTGGTAGGAATCTCGGCAAGCAGCTGCTTCATCAGATTCCAGAATGGAGCCACGCAGCTAATCTGGCAACGCTCGTTGGCAGTGTGAGGGCTGAGCAATGTAGGGCCGAATGATACTACATCCAGGTTAGGATACTTGCCCAGGATGATAGAGCATTCCAATCCCGCATGAACAGCCTGAACCACGCCGTCCTTGCCGTTCTGCTCCTTGTACACCTTCAATACGTGCTCCAGAATGTCGCTCTTTGGGTTAGGGTTCCAGCCGCCGTAAGCGCCGCTGAATTCTACCTTCATGCCAGCCATGTTGAAGCAGCTCTCCATCATGGTAGCCAGATACATCTTGTAATACTCGTGGCTAGAACGTGCCAGAATCTTGATGGCAGCCTTGCCGCCGCCGATTTCGATGATGGCGAGGTTAGATGATGTCTCTACGATGTCAGGCATGGATGGAGCCATGCGCAATACGCCGTCGTGGCAAGCAAAGATGGCGTCTACCAGGTTGTCCTGAATCTCAGCAGGAACCTCTGTGGCTGGAGTTTCTACGTTCTCGGTGAAGAACTCGATGTTCTCGACGTTCTCAATGCCGTTGAACTCATCGCAGAACTCGTCCTTCCAGTCGGCTACCATGTCGTTCAAGGCCTCTACGTTCTCCTTTGGCAGAGTCAGTACCACCTCTGCCTGGAATGGGATGGCGTTACGCATGTTGCCGCCCTTCCATGAAGCCAGGCGTGCGTCAAGTTCGGAGATAGCCTCACGAACGAAGCGAACCATGCACTTGTTGGCGTTGGCTCTGCCCTCGTTGATCTCGATGCCTGAGTGACCGCCCTTCAAGCCCTTCAGTGTAACCTTTACGGCAGCATCTTCCTTGTCTGTCTCTACCTCCTTATAGTCGAGTGTTGCTGTGATATCGATACCGCCGGCGCTTCCGATTACGAACTCGCCCCATACCTCTGTGTCGAGGTTCAGGAGGATGTCTCCGTTCAGCTCGCCCTCAGGCAGACCGTTGGCACCATACATGCCTGTCTCCTCGTCTGCGGTGATGAGACCCTCTACAGGTCCGTGCTGCAAGTCCTTAGACTCCATCACAGCCATGATGGTAGCCACGCCCAGTCCGTCATCGCTACCCAGTGTAGTCTTGTTGGCACGTACCCAGTCGCCATCAATGATGGTTTCGATAGGGTCGTTCTCGAAGTCGTGGTTGCTCTCAGGAGCCTTCTGAGGCACCATGTCCATGTGTGCCTGCATGATAACGCCCTTTCTGTTTTCCATGCCTGGAGTAGCAGGTTTGCGCATCACGATGTTTCCAGCAGCATCCTGGAAAGCTTCTACGCCAGCCTCCTTTGCCCAGTTGAGCAAATAAGCCTGAATTTTCTCCAAATGTCCTGATGGACGTGGAACTTGTGTCAACTTGTCGAAGTTGCGCCAGATTTCAACTGGACTTAGATTCTTAATGTCAGCCATAATATCTTTATTTAAAATGTTAATGTTTTTTTTCTTGTAAACGCCAGGGCTATCCAGGCGTAAATGCCCAGCAGGATGACGAGCAGCGTCTGCACCGAGTGTACGATGAGCACGAAGTAGAGTGCGTCGTTCTGCTGGATGCCATAGAGGATGAGCATCGTCTTCACGGCGAAATGCCAGGGACCCGCTCCGTTGGGGGTAGGTACCACCACGGCAATGCTGCCCACGATGAAGGTAACCAGTCCGCACATCAGGTTCAGATGGCTGGTTGATTCGAAGCACTGGAATGTGAGGTAATAATGCAGGAAATAACTCAGCCAGATGCCCAGGGTAAAGGCGATGTAGAGGGGCACGTTCTTCACGCCCTTCAGCGAAATCACTCCCTGCCACAGTCCGCTCAGCGTGGCTTTCACCTTATTATATATGGCCAGCTTCTTGAGCAGGATGTGTGCCAGAATGAGCACGGCAACGCCGCAGATGGTGGTAACCAGGTAGCCCGTGGCGGTAAACTTGCCCAGGATGCTGTCCATGCTGGTGCCCGTCTTGTCGAAGAAGTTCAGGAACACGGGAATCTGCATCAGAAATACCAGTCCAGCGATGAGCAGCACGAGCAGCGAGTCGATGGCTCTTTCTGTTACCACGGTGCCCAGTGCCTTGGGAAACGAGATTCCGTCCCATCTCTTCAGCACGGCGCATCTTGCAAATTCACCCGATCTCGGGATAACGAGGCTCAGGGCGTAGGATATGAAGATGGAGTTGATGCTGACGCCGCTTCGGGGCTTTTCGCCGATGGGTTCCAGCGCCTGTTTCCATCTCCAGCCCCTGAAGAGCTGTGCCGAGATGCCAAAGGGGAACGACAGCAGCATCCAGGTCCAACTCATCCTGTGGAGCACTACGTCCTCCACCTGCCTGAAGTCAAATCCGCGATACATCCAGTAGAGGATGGCTCCGCCCAGAAACAGCGAGAGAGCCACCTTCCAGATATTGTTTGCTATCTTTTTCTTTTCCATCATAGTGCAAAGGTAATACTTTTATCGCTTATATGGTGCGGTTTCTGCATATTTTTAGCATAAATAAACGCTTCTGCCCCTTTTTATTTCCTCTTTTTTATATAAAAGATAAAAAAAATCGCATCTAAGCGATGATTTCTCGAAAAATAATCGTATTTTTGCAAAATATATATAGTAAGAAATAACAAACAGACCGAAAGGTCGGAAACAGATAGAGAATGATGAAAGCTGTAAAGCCAAAGAAAAATCTGGGTCAGCACTTCCTTACTGACCTCAACATAGCCAAGCGCATTGCCGATACGGTGGATGCCTGCCCTGATATTCCCGTGCTCGAAATCGGACCGGGAATGGGTGTGCTTACGCAATATCTCGTAGAGAAGCCACGCCTCGTGAAGGCGGTGGAAATAGACTCCGAGTCGGTGGCCTATCTGCACGAAAACTTCCCTCAGTTGAAGGACAATATCATCGGAGAGGACTTTCTGAGAATGGACCTCAACCAGATATTCGACGGAAAGCAGTTCGTGCTCACGGGCAATTACCCTTACGACATCTCCTCGCAGATTTTCTTCAAGATGCTCGACTACAAGGATCTCATTCCTTGCTGCACCGGCATGATTCAGCGAGAGGTGGCGTTGCGTATGGCATCCGAGCCAGGCAATAAGGCGTATGGCATCCTCAGCGTGCTCATCCAGGCATGGTACGATGTGGAGTATCTCTTTACTGTAGACGAGGGCGTGTTTAATCCACCTCCAAAGGTAAAGAGTGCCGTAATCCGCATGACCCGCAACAAGGTGACCGACCTGGGCTGCGATGAGAAGCTCTTCAAGCGACTGGTGAAGACCGTGTTCAACCAGCGCCGCAAGATGCTGCGCGTGAGCCTGAAGCAGATGTTCCCGGGTGTAACCCCAAGAGAGGATTTCTACACCACCGACATCATGACCAAGCGCCCCGAGCAGCTCAGCATCCCGCAGTTTGTGGAACTTACCAACTATGTGGGCGAAGAACTCAAAAGATTGGAATTAATAAAATAATAAAAAGTAAAAATATACAGACTATGATCGACGTAAAAGAAACTTTGAATTCTGCAGCAGAGCGTATGGAGATGGCTGCGATGTATCTCGCAGAAGAACTCTCTCATATCCGTGCAGGTCGCGCCAACGTAGCAATCCTCGACGGCGTGCGTGTTAACAGCTATGGCAGCATGGTTCCTCTGAACCAGGTAGCCACCGTAACAACTCCTGATGCGCGTACCATCGCCATCCGTCCTTGGGACAAGAAGGCCATCAAGGACATCGAGAAGGCTATCATGGATAGCGGCGTGGGTATTACTCCTGAGAACAATGGCGAGATTGTCCGCCTCGGTATTCCTCAGCCTACTGGCGAGCGCCGCAAGGAGCTGGTTAAGCAGTGTAACAAGATTGCAGAGCGTGCCAAGATTGAGGTTCGCAACGTGCGCCAGGAAATCAAGGACAAGCTGAAGAAGGCTATCAAGGATGGTCTTTCTGAGGACTTGGAGAAGGATGCAGAGAATGATTTGCAGAAGCTTCACGACAAGTACATCAAGCAGCTCGAAGGTTTGATGGACGAGAAGGAAAAGGAAATCATGACAGTCTAGAAAGGCTCACCCTTTTTAGGATTACATTATTAATATGTGATAATGAGAGGACTCGTTATTAAGAATACAGGCAGCTGGTACACCGTCAAGACTGACGATGGCCAGCTGATTGAAAGCAAGATAAAAGGCAATTTCCGACTGAAGGGAATCCGCAGCACCAACCCCGTGGCGGTGGGCGACTACGTGCAGCTCATCACCAACCAGGAAGGCACCGCCTTCATCTCTTCCATCGAAGACCGCCGCAACTACATCATCCGAAAATCACCTAACCTCAGCAAGCAGAGTCATATCCTGGCAGCCAACGTAGACCAGGCACTGCTCGTGGTTACCGTGAACTATCCGGAGACATCCACCACCTTCATCGACCGCTTCCTGGCCGGAGCCGAAGCATACAGAGTGCCTGTCATCATCGTGTTCAACAAGTGCGACTTGCTCTCCGAAGAAGAGCTGCACTACGAGAAAATGATGCGCACCCTCTATGAAACCATCGGATACAAGTGCGTGGAAATCTCGGCAGCCACGGGTGAAGGAGTTGACGAACTGCGCCCGCTCATCAAGGACAAGAAGTCTCTGCTCAGCGGCAACAGCGGCGTGGGAAAATCCACGCTCATCAACCAGCTTATCCCCGATGCAGCCCAGCGCACCGCCGAAATCAGCGAGGCGCACAACAGTGGAATGCATACTACCACCTTCAGCGAGATGCTCTCTCTGCCTGAGGGCGGCTATCTCATCGATACTCCGGGCATCAAGGGCTTCGGAACCTTCGATATTGAGAAGGAGGAACTCACCAGCTACTTCAAGGAGATATTCAAGTTCTCGCAAGACTGCAAGTTCTCCGACTGCACCCACACTCACGAACCGGGCTGTGCCGTGATCAAGGCTGTGGAGAACCATTACATAGCAGCCAGTCGCTACCAGAGCTATCTCTCCATGCTGGAGGATAAGGATGAAAATAAGTACAGGGAAGCGTTCTAGAAAGTGAAGAGTGAAGAACGAAGAATGAAGATTTTAAAAACGTATTAATGAAAGAACAGAAGGACGTGAAGCAGCGCATCGAGGAAGGTGAGTTTGCGCAGAGTGCCGAGATCAGCGCCAGCTATCTCGACGAGGATATCTTGATTATCGACAATGTCAAGGTGTTGCAGAACCCCGATCCGATGAGGTTCCAGATGAACATGATTGCATCTTGCCACAGGGGAAGCCTGAAGGCTGAACTCAACGGGCGGGAATTTTCCGTAGAAAGGGGCGACATCTTTATCAGTCCGCCCAATTCCATACTCGACATCAAGGAGGTGTCGGATGATTTTGCGTGCACGGCGATGTGCGTAAGCAACCATGGATTGCTCAGCATCCTTCAGTCGCATATCTCGGTGTGGAACCGCGCCATGTATGTGAGCAAGGTGCTGGTACTGAAGATGAACGAGGTGGATATGAAGTTCTACGCCAAGTTTACAGAACTGGTGCGCCTCTGCCTCGACACCAGCTTCAGCGAGCGCACCTCGTGGAAGCCCTATCGCCGCGAAATAGTGGAGACGCTGCTTAAGAGCGCCTTGTTGGCGGTGAGCAACATGCTGCTCGAGGATATGTCGGCAGACGATTTGAACTCCAGCACCATCGAACTCTTCGACAAGTTTCTTGAGAATCTGCAGCAGGAGGACATCAAGCATCGCCCGGTGGAGTATTTCGCCCGCCAGCTCTGCATCACGCCCAAGTATCTCTCCATCATCTGCAAGCGCCATTCTGGTAAGACGGCTATCGACTGGATTACGGAATACACCCTAGCTGATATTACGTACTATCTGCGCTCCACCTCCATGTCTATCAAGGAAGTATCGTGCATCCTGGGCTTCTCCAACACTTCGTTCTTCGGCAAGTATGTGAGGGAGCATCTGCATACGTCACCGCTGAAATACCGTGAAAGTGTCAGAAAGAAATAATGAACGGAGAGATTCATAAATAGAAGAAACTGTAGAGAATAAACAATTTAAAAAAATAGACAGGCAAAAAAGTAAAAGAAACTGTTAAAGATAGCAGAAGTAAAAGAGAGATAGAAAAGACAAGAATAAGAACTGAACTGAAATTACTTGAAAATGAAGAAAATGATGATAATCTTGGTTGGCGCCCTTTGCATGGCAATGGCGCCCGCCAGCTCATGGGGCAGGAATATGACCGGAAATCCGCAAATGCGCTCCATCACCATGAACACGGGATTGCCCAGCAATGCCGTGAAGAGCATTGTGCAGGATAAAAACGGCTTTGTATGGCTAGCCACCGATTACGGACTCTGCCGCTACGACGGCTACCAGGTAATCACCTACTACAATGCCGCCATGCAGCTCAACCAGGAAATCCTGGCACTTGCCGTCTGCGACGAAGGTCTCCTGGTGGGAACCTCTAAGGGAGTCTTCCTCTTCAGTTTCACCACCGAGCAATTTCAGAAGCTCGATGAAAAGATTACTTCCTTCGTCAACCATATTGTTGTTGATGGGGAACATAATGCATGGATTTCCACCAGAACCCAGGGAATCTTCAAATTCAACCTTACCAGCCATTACTGTCACCATTATCCCATGAAGGCGAGCAGGGGCAGCGTAGATTGCGTGCTCATTGATGTCAACAGCCATGTGTGGGCGCTCAGCCTCAAGGCAGGGGCTTCGCTCTTCCGCCTTCAGAAATCTGCCGACAACTTCAAGCCTTTCGCCCTGAAGGGAGATGCTACCCAGCTTAGGGGAATGGCGATGCTGGCAAATGCAGATGGCAGCATTCTGGTGGGAAGCTGGAAGGAAGGACTCTTTCGCGTGAGCAACGACGGCTTTGCCAAACTCCTCATTCCCCCTGTGCCGGGCAACGGCATGAACTTCATCCACAAGCTCTATGGAGACAGCCGCTATGTGCTCGTTGGCAGCGATGATGGACTGGTGCAGTATGACAGGATGACCAACCAGTGGCGCATGCTATCGGAGGTGGAGAATCCTGCACGCCGCACCGCCGAGCGGTTTGTATATGGCATCATGAGGGATAGGGAAGATGGTCTCTGGATAGGCACCTACTATGGTGGTGTGAACTACATCCCGTCTTCTGCCATGCGCAACCGGTTTGACATGTATTTCCCTACCCTGGGCGGACTGCAGGGCAGCGTGGTGAGCCGCTTTGCCGAGGATGCCCGCCATCGCATCTGGATAGCCACCGACGATGCAGGCCTCGACTGCTACGACCCGCAGACCGACAGTTTCGTAGATTTCCCAGGCAAGCAGGAGATGGCGAAATACAACGCCCATGCGCTGTTCGTGGATGGCGACAACTTGTGGGTGGGAACCTATGGCAGGGGCATCATCAGGATGAACATGGCTACGGGGGCGCAGACGCCCGTCAGGATGGATAGCTATGTCTTGAGCAGCAGCTGCTACTATTTCTTCCGCGACAGGAAACGTCGTCTCTGGGCCACATCCATGCTGGGTGCCTTCCTGTTTGATGATCAGAAACAGGAGTTCAGAAGAGTAAAACTCTTCAACGGCCTTACCATTGATATGGAGGAGGATCGACAGGGCAACCTTTGGTTTGCTACCCAGGAAAACGGACTCTGGTGTCTTCGTCGCAACAACACCTGGAAGCAGTATCTCTACAGCGAGAAGGACACCAGTTCGCTGGGCAGCAACCAGGTAAACAGCATTCAGACCGACGGCAAGGGGCGCCTCTTCGTAGCCACCCTTCAGGGATTGTGTGAATATCAGCCTTCCAGCGACTCCTTCCGCCGCATCGCCGTCGATGCTCCAAGTCAGGATTTCAAGTCCATCCTCTTCGCCAAGGGCAGCATGTGGCTGTCGTCGGACAAGGGCATCGTGAAGTATTCCGGGGACAAGCCGGTGCAGAAGTTCTGCCGTTTCGACGGATTGACCAGCGACCAGTTTCTTGCCAATTCCTGTCTTCTGTCGTCCGATGGCAGAATCTATTTCGGCACTACTCAGGGCTTCAACGCCTTCCGTCCGCAGCAGGTTACGCTCAACCGTATAGCGCCGCCCGTGGCAATCACTTCTCTCTCGCTCTTCAACAAGCGCATGGAGGTGGGTTCCGATAAGCTTCCCGAGGCATTGGACAAGGTAGATGAAATCAGCCTCTCTCACGATGAAAATGCTGTCACCTTCTCGTTCTCGGCACTGAGCTATGTCTCTCCCGAGAAGAATCTCTACAGCTATAAGCTCGATGGATTCGACGACGAATGGACCACCACCCACGAACCCCGTGCCGCCTATACCAATCTGCCAGCCGGCAGTTACACCTTCCGTGTGAAGGCCACCAACAACGACGGCGTGTGGTCTGAGGACGAGGCAACGCTTCAGATAGTGGTGCATCCGCCATTCTGGTGGTCGCTGCCAGCCAAGCTCATCTATCTGCTTCTCATAGGCTTGCTCGTATGGTACCAATGGAAGAAGCTGAAGCTTCGCCATCAGCAGGAGCTGGACAGCCTGGCTGAGAAGAAGGAGCTGGAGCTGCGCGATGCTCGCCTGCAGTTCTTCGCTATGGTAGCCCGCGAAATCCGCATTCCGCTCACCCTGATTCTCGGTCCGCTGGATGCGCTGAAGGAGAAGTGGCAGAAAGTGAAGGAAGGATTGATGGAGGACGATATGAAGGATGATGATTCGAAGAAGAATCGCATGAATAAGGATGATATGAAGAACGTCGACGAAATAGACGGTTTGATAGATGTTTTCAGCCGCAATTCCCAGCGAATGCTGACTCTCGTAGACCAGCTGCTCGATGGTAACAAGGTAGAGATGATGGAGGCTGAATCATCGGAAAAATCATCAGAAGAATCAGCAGAAGAATCATCAGCTGAATCATCGGCAGTTTCTGCTTCTGTATCAGCTTCAACTTCAGTCTCTAAGCCAGCTCCTGTGGCTCCAATTGACAATCGCCCTACCATCCTGGTAGTGGAGAACGATAAGGACATGAGAGATTTCATCGTAAACTCTCTAGCAGGAGAATACAGAATGCTGGTGGCAGATAACGGCGTGCAGGCGCTGCGTATATTGTCTAAGCACGATGAGCTGAGTCTGATTATCACCAGTTGGATAATGCCTGTGATGAACGGAGTAGAATTCTGCCAGAAGGTGCGTCAGAACAAGAGTATCTGCCATCTGCCAATCGTCATGCTGTCGGCGAAGACCGATGAGGATAGCAAGGCACAGAGCAAGATTTGCGGAGCTGATGTTTTCATCTCCAAACCGTTCTCGATGAAGTATCTCGTGGCGAGTGTGAACCAGCTGATAGAAATGCGCCGTACGCTGATATTCCGATTCCCTAAGGAAACAGCCGCCGGGGATTCAGCTAAGGCTTCTTCTGCAGATTCTTCTGCAGGACCATCAGCTGGATTATCTGCAGGACCATTAGCAGGACTATCATCAGGACCAGCAGCAGAATTTGTATCTTTTGCCTCTTCAGCTGAATCATCTGCAGCAGAGGAAGAGAATTATCCTCCAGAGCGCAGGTTCCTGGTGGATTTGGAGAAGCTGATAAAAGACAATCTGGCGAATCCGGAATTGAACGTACAGTTCCTGGCAGATCAGTTGAGCATGAGTCGCAGCTCCTTATTTAATAAGGTAAAGACGCTGCTGGCGGTAACGCCTAACGAACTGATACAGGCGATACGTCTCAGCACGGCTGCCCGCCTGTTGCAGGAGCGCAAGTATCGCATCAGCGAAGTGAGCGAAATGACCGGTTTCAGCAGTTCCAGCTATTTTGCCAAGTGCTTCCAGAAGCAGTATGGCATGAAGCCGGCAGAGTATGTGAATCTGCTGTAAAAACCGCTCCGCCTATATATATAAATAGGTGGAGCGGTTTGCCGTTTTATGGGGTTCATCTCAAAAATAATCACATGCAGCTGATTTGCTGCTTACATGCAGCTCGTTACGCCGAGCGAGGTGGCGATGGCCGTCAGGATGCTGATGGCTATCTGAATCACCATTTTCCAGGTTTCCTTTTTCA
>CAKQCH010000047.1:0-18035 GCA_934216735.1 uncultured Prevotella sp. | reverse complement strand
TTGTATGATTTGAGTCCAAGACATACCCATTGCCAACAAGTTACGGGCTACTTCCGCTTTACCTTCCGCTTTACCTTCTGCTCGACCTTTCGCCATTCCTTTTTCTATTCCTCTCTTCTCATCAAACTTTCTGGTGGCATAAATATCACGCATATTCTTGATGTCCTCGTCATAAAGTTCAAGTTCTTCGCGGGAGAGCTTGCGGAGGTCGCCTATTTCTGCCAACTTGCGGAAGACTGGATACTTCTCGCTGAATGGCATCTGCTCAAACATGTTCATATTCTTCATTATATAAATCCAACAATCAAATATATCCATACACTCTGCCTCCACGTGGATCTATAAATCTTGCCATCTTCTTATGTTTTATAAGGTCGTGGACGCAATATTGCTATTCTGCTGCGAAGATACACTTTGCTTTTAGCTGCTGTATCAGTTCCGCCGACAGTCCCGTTATTTCCTTCACTGTCGCTTCGTCCATGCCCTTTGTCAGCATCTTCTTGGCAATTTCAAGACTTCTTTGAGCCATTCCCTTTTCCATTCCTTCTGCAATACCTTCACGCTTGGCGGTGTCTACGGAATTCTTGATGTCGCGATATGCTATCTTGCTGGCCTCGTACTCCCTCAATTCCTGCGGAGTAAACTTGGCAATCTCGGCTTCCTCGAAGAGGCGGTCGAAGACCTTGTCGCATAACTCCTTAGGGCGCTGGGTAAGCTTGTAGAGATTCTTCAGCGCATAGAGCCACTTGTCGTAAAGTGTCTCCAGTTCCTCCAGCGATTTGTTAAACTTGGCTATTTCTACATAGATGAACTCCAGCTTGTCATAGAACACTTTATGAGTGGCGGTATCGCACAGTTGCACACTATGGCGGATCTTTTCCTTTTCGAAGGCTTCCTCGTTCATGTCGAAGTTGAGCAGGGCAACGGTGTATACATAGTTGAGCTTGAAGTCCCAATCCTTCCCCTTTGGTGCCTGCTCACGGATGGGGAATGTGGAATAGAATAGGGAGCGGTCCTTGAAATATGCCTGATAGGCATTCTGCATTTCAACGATGAACTTCTCGCCGTTTTCGCCCTCGCAATATACGTCGAAGATGGCCTTGCGGTCGGTGTAGACGTCTCCCACATGCTCAGGGTTCAGATACGACACGTCCTTCACAACCTGTTTGCCATCAAACAAGCTGTTGAGAAAACAAATCAGCAAATCCTTGTTCATTGCTGTTCCAAAAATTCGCTTGAAGCCGAAGTCGGTCAGCAAGCTGATATATCTTTCTTCTACCTGTCTCATACGCATTTCATTTTATTCCTTTGCAAGGATACGTTTTGATTTCTTTGCCTTGATACGTTTTATTCTTTTGCAAAGATACGCTGAAATTTTGTAACTTCCAAATTTTTAGGCTGTTTTTTAGCTAAAATGAGAAAGGCTTTCAGGCGGAATCATTCTAATTTGCCCCTACGAAATAAAACTGTCACAACTGTCATGTAACGCTTCTGGGGGTAGGAAGCGTGAGGGGGCTAGAATATATAGCTTTCGATCACTTGTGATATGATACGAATACAGACAGAATCGGAAAATAATGTGGCTTATATTGTTTTCTTCTCGAAAAATTTGGTAGTTACGAAAAAGCGACGTATCTTTGCAGCACATGTTTAGTAAAAAGAAAAAAGTATGAGTGAAGTAAAGCCATATAAATTACCGGAAGAAAAAACTAGCATAGTTTCTGATTCCATGGCAGTCCGTATTACTCCTGATACGGATATTGTTACCTTGCGCCATAATGTGATGGATGCGGTGTATGCTACAACAGATCAGAATGCTTTGTATAGTTGTTTGGTTTTCTTGTCAAGTCAAAAGCAAACTTTACAATCTTCAGTAAAGAAAGAACTTTTGAATCGTTTAGATGAATTGTCAAAGCTTCCAGATGGTTGGGATGGTGAAGGTAGTCTTGCCCTCTCAAGAAATATCGTGGATTTTGTGAAGCGAATTATTCTGCTAGCTGCTGATACTAGTCTGCAAAATTGGGTAGCTTTTCCTGATGCACGAGGTTGTATATATTTAGATTACACGGAAGACAATAATATAGCAGGTGTTACTATAACCAATCATCAGGTTGTAGCATTTATCAAACGGGATGGTCATTTGTCAAAATTCAGTTTTGATAAGTTGGATGAAAAGGAAGTATTGTCATTATTAGAAAAAGCTCATGGATAAACTGATGATGATGTTTCTCCTGATATAGATTTTTTCCAAAAAGAACTTGCCATGCTTTGTGATGGGGTGCATAAATTTTAATCTGCCCCGAACGTTGGAAAAGCAGCCTAGTTTTTCATCCTTCTCGTCCCCGGAGGGGGCGAATGTGAATAGCCGCTGGTGAAAAGTAGGTGAAATGAGAAAGGGCCGCAGACGGCATCATGCCGTTTGCAGCCCTTATTGCTTGTGTGTCGGGCATGACACTGACCTAGTTGGTTCAAATCCAACCGCAGGTATTTACCGCCAAGCGAAGCGAACGACAAGTCGTTGCCAGTAATGACAAGGATGGAGGAAGTCGTGTAGCGAGACTTACGAGCCTACGAACAGAAACTTGGTACAAGGCTAAATGGGAATGGACAAGACTGCAAGACAAGTCGAAGTCCGAATGGTAAACGTATCCCCCCAAAACAGTAAACCAAGAGGTTGTGGAGTCAGAAGGTTAGTGCCTTACCCCGAGAGACCCATCCAGCGTGTACTCACGTGCGATAAAAAGCTTATGGATGGGAGTCAGCTGAGCCCATAGTAGGTGACTCACCATCACTGAAGGGGTTAATGTATATATAGTGCAAATCGCTGTAAGCAATGCTTGCGCAATCCGAAAACGAGGTATAACCAAGGTGAGAGAATCGTAATCTTTCTAGGTTGGAAGTAGTTGGGATAATCGCAAGTATATTTACAAGCAGAACGAAAAGCAGCAAATGAAATTAATAAACGAGATTGTAGAAGCAAGAAACTTCTGGGAAGCCTGGGTGTCTGTCAAGCGCAACCATGGTGCCGCCGGCATAGACAAGATGCCGACTGAAGAGCTTGACGTGTATTTATCAAAGCACATGGATGAAATCGTATCATCTATATGCGACAAGAAATACAAGCCATCCCCCGTAAGACGTGTCTATATCCCTAAGCCAAATGGTAAGCAACGACCACTTGGCATTCCGACCGTTGTAGACCGAGTCGTGCAACAAGCTGCAGCGCAAGTGCTGAGCCGAGTGTACGAACCAGTCTTCAGCGACTACAGCTATGGTTTCAGACCTCAACGCAGTTGTCACATGGCGATACATAAGGCGTTGGAGTATCTGAACGATGGCTATGAGTGGGTAGTGGACTTCGATATAGAGAAGTACTTTGACACGGTCAATCACGACAAGTTAATTTCAATCCTACGAGAGCAGGTCAACGACTCTGCTACTCTTCACTTGGTTCGCTCCTTTCTCAAAGCGGGAGTAATGGAGAATGGGTTGGTTCATGCTACTAGCGAGGGAGTTCCCCAAGGTGGTTGTATATCGCCAATTCTGTCTAACATCTACCTAGACAAGCTTGACAAGGAACTTGAAAGTCGAGGACTCAGATTTGTCCGTTATGCGGATGACTTCGACATCTTTGTTAAGAGTGAGATGGCAGCGAACAGAGTGATGGCATCGGTCAGCAGTTGGCTAGAAAGAAAGCTAAGGCTGAAAGTCAGTGCTACCAAGACCAAAGTGGTAAGACCAATGAAGAGCAATTTTCTCGGCTTCACATTTTGGAAAAGTACCAAAGGTTGGGAGTGTAAACCCACCGATACCGCCAAGAAGAAACTGGAGACCAAGGTCAAGGAAGTTCTCCTGCGTAAGAGAGCTGTTGCCCAACCTTTATACATCGTCTTCACCAAGCTGAACCAAATAGTCAGAGGTTGGGTCAATTACTACCATATCGGTAGTATGAGTACGTACCTCAGGGATAAGTTTGGTCCTTGGCTTCGCCATAAAGTCAGAGTTGTGATAGTCAAGCAATGGAAGAAATGTGATACAATCTACAAGAATCTGTTGACAATGAAGAGAATTATCAAGAGTAATCTTGATGATACCTCCATCTACCAAGCAGCAATGACAAGATTGGGATGGTATCGACAATGTGGACTATCCGTCTTCAATTTTCTGTTGAGTCCCAAGGTACTTGCTATGCCAAAAGAGAATAGGACTGATAAAAGAAAGAGCCGACCTGGCTTGGTCGACCCTTATGCTTTATATCAGAATTTGCGTACTCCTATATATATGTAGCGCCGTATACGAGACCCGTACGTACGGTGCAATGAGAGGTGCTAGGGGAGTAGTCCCCTACATCTACTCTATTAATGCCGTTGCATTATTCTTAACTCATTTTCTTAACTCATGCAGCTCGTTACGCCCAGCGTAGTGCCGATGGCAGTGAGAATGCTGATTAAAATCTGAATCACGGTTTTCCAAGTTTCTTTCTTCATTGTTTTTTTAGTGATTAATTTTTATTGATTAGTGATTAATTCTTAGCGATGTAATAGGATAGAAGAGAAGCCCCGCTAGGGGCTAACTCTACAACGTGATGTGCTCGTTGTCGCCGGAGCTGTCAGTTCCGCCGCCGTCGGTCTTGCCAGAGTCACTGCCGCCGCCCTGACCCGTGTTCTCACTGCCGGTTCCGCCAGAGGTTCCGCCGCCCTGGGTGCCGCTGCCGCCCTGGCTGGTGTCGCCCGAACCGCCGCCCGGATTGGTTCCGCCGCCATCAGTCTCATCGGCTCCGTAGCTGTCGTAGGCAGTAATCTTGCAGAGCTTCTTCAGCTCGTTATTACTCCAAGTTTTGGTATTTTTTACCAACAAATGGATGCCCTCAACGCTGGCTGCTGAAACCTTGTCGCGGCTCACCTCGCCATGAGAACTCATGCCGATGGAGAAGAGACCGAGGTCGCCGAGACGAACACTCTTGCCGTCGAGAATCAGCTCCTTTAGGCAGTCGAGCATATCCATCATCACGCCGTGCACGGTGCCTCGACTGTAAGGCGAGTTGTGAGATGAGATGTGGTCCACGAACTCCTCGAAGTTCATCTCTCGGTCGGTCACCACGGTGGCATACCAGAGTTCCTTACCTGCGTTCTCGCCCGTCTGGGGAGTGCGCTTCACTTTGCGATACTTAATATTTCCCTGTCCCATAAGCTTTTTAGTGATTATTGATTATTGATTAATGATTAATGATTCACTCTTGCCATCCCGAGAAACCAGGGTGGGTGGTTTCTCTGAATGACGGGTGCAAAGGTACGACTTTTATCTGATACTGCCAAAAATCACCCTGTACAGTTGTGTTAAATGGAATTAACATTTGCGGCGGTTCCCGTTAAATAAAAAAACTCATAGATTCTTTGGGGAGAAATCTACGAGATGATTTCCCGAAAACTATGAGTTTCTGTAAGCAACTCGGGGCGCAGGGATTCATTATCCTGCCAAAAGCGTTACGTTACAGATGTGACAGTTTTTCTCGCAACCCCCTTATAGCCAGTTTATAGAGGTAACTTATATATATTATATATATAAGTTAAATTATATTACTTACAATTTGAAAGCTCGAAAAAATAGGTTTACCCCTCCGGATAAAACTGTCACATCTGTAACGTAACGCCTTCTAGGCAGTTTCCCCTCTTTTTAGTTTTTGTACTGAGCACCTTGTTCGCTTATCTCCTTGATAAAAAATCTGATGGCTTCAAGCCCCACCATATTTTTTTCAAACTTTTCTCCCTTTTTTCTTGCAGGTTTCAAAATAAAAGCGTAATTTTGCGGTAGCATTTAAAACAGAACCGTATCATTTTAAAACAGAAAGGTTATGAAGTACTTAGACCCTAAGGCAGACCTTACGTTCAAGAAGATATTCGGCAATCATCCTAAAAGACTGATCAGCCTCCTGAACGCCCTTCTGCCACTCAGCGAAGAAGAGCAGATACACGAGATAGAGTATCTGCCAACGGAACTTGTGCCCGAACTGGAAGGCCACAAGAATACGATAGTAGATGTGCTCTGCACTGATGCCAGAGAAAGGAAATTTTGCGTAGAGATGCAGATGGAATGGTCTAACGCTTTCAAGCAGCGAGTACTGTTCAATGCCTCCAAGCTCTACGTGAGTCAGGCGATGAAGCGCGAGAAATACAGCGATCTGCAACCGGTATATTCCCTGAATCTTGTGAATGACATCTTCGAGCGTGATACTCCTGAATTCATCCACAACTATCGCATCGTGCACGACAAGGATAGCAACAAAGTAATCGAAGGCTTGCATTTCACCTTCATAGAACTTCCTAAGTTCACTCCTCATTCCATCTCCGACAAGCGCATGATGGTATTGTGGCTCCGTTTCCTGACGGAAATCAATGCCAATACGCAGGAGATTCCTTCCGATCTGCTTCGTGACCCGGAGATAGGAAAAGCCGTAGAGGAGTTGAAGATTTCCGGCTTTACAGATGCCGAACTCAGAGCCTACGACAAATTCTGGGATTCTGTAAGGGTAGAGAAGACCCTTCAGTACGACAGCTATCAGCAAGGCATGGCAAAGGGCATGGCAAAAGGCATGGAAGAAGGCATGGCAAAGGGCATGGAAAAGGGCATGGCAAAAGGCGAAGAAGTAGGTAAAAGCCAAAGAAGTATTGAGATTGCTAAGAATATGCTGGCAAAAGGCATGGATGCAGCAACGGTAATGGAGATAACGGGGTTGACGGAGAGCCAGATGCAGCAGTTGATGTAATTTCTATTGCCCCCACACGCCCTGAAGGGGCAGAAGGAGCAAGGATAGCCCCCCACGCCCTGAAGGGGCAGAAGCTTGTAGCCCAGGGCATCGCCCTGGGTATCATCGCATTTTGCTCTGCGCCCTGAAGGGGCAAAAGCTTTATAAAGCACTTTGGTTCGCTTATTTCCTTGATAAAACTCCTGATGCCATGAAACCCCCACTATATTTTTTTTCAAAACTTTCTCCCGATTTTCTTGCTTGTTTCAAAATATTGTTGTACCTTTGGGGGAATAAATGATAGAAAGTAGATCTTAAAAACAATGTAACTCTATGAATATCAGACAAATTACCCCCCCATATCGGCGGGCATCAAGGCTTTATTAGCCTTTATATTAGCGTTTGTCCTTGCCAGTTGCAGTAAGGAAGAAACGATGGATGCAGGTGAGCGTGTCATCTGCATTTCAGCTAGTGGTACACGCACTTACTATGCCATAAATGAAACCGACGGCATCACTTATACCACCGACGGTATAGTATATCTTATCAATCACGATATCAAGCATCCCAAATGGATACTTAGCTATGAAGAGATAGCTAAGCACCTTGACATACCCTTCACCCAAGTATCAACGATGAATATTTCGAGAACCAAAGTCCTGAACGATGGCCTTTGGCGCTTCGCCGTGCACTTTGGTGAACAGGAGAAAGGTGTTGAATATTTGATAGACGTAAATCCCGATACAGGCAGCATCGAATGGGTGCAGAGCATTGAAGAAATGCCTGGTGGGGAAGTTACGCTCCATTTTAATCATTAATTAATCAGTAAAATTTTATATAAATGGCAGTTAAGAAATCTGAGTTATACAGCTCTTTATGGGAGAGCTGTAACCAGTTGCGTGGCGGCATGGATGCCAGCCAATATAAGGATTATGTACTTGTTGTACTCTTCCTAAAATATATCAGTGACAAGGCAAAGGCTGATAAGGATTATCTTCTCAATATTCCTGAAGGATGTTTTTGGGAGGATATTCTTGCGCTTCGTTATAAGAGTAATATCGGTGAAAGACTGAATGAAATCATCCATCAGATTGCAGAGGAAAATGATCTGAGCGGCGTGATTGATACTGCCGATTTTAATGATGATACCAAACTGGGTAAGGGTAAGGACAAGGTAGATACTTTGTCTAAACTTGTTACGGCTTTCACAAAAAATGCACTTGATTTTTCCAGCAACCGTGCTGGTGATGATGACCTTCTGGGTGATGCCTATGAATACCTGATGAAGAATTTTGCTTCAGAAAGCGGTAAGAGTAAGGGACAGTTTTATACTCCAGGAGAGGTGAGTCGTGTGATGGCAAAGGTGATTGGCATTCATCAGGATCTACATGAAAATATCTCGATCTATGACCCAACCTGTGGCTCAGGCTCACTACTTTTGAGAGCTTTGAGCGAGTCTTTGCATCCCAACAATACGGCTCTTTTTGGTCAGGAGAAAGACATCAATAATGTGGGTATGGCTAAGATGAATATGATTCTTCACGGCTATGAATGCAGTGATATTCAGCAGGGTGATACCCTTAATAATCCACAGTTCCTCAGCTCACCTACCGCCTTGCAAACCTTCAATTACGTGGTAGCCAATCCTCCTTTCAGCCAGAAATCATGGTTGAAGAGTGCTAAGGAAAACGACATGTTTGAGCGCTGGGGTAATGGTGTGGTGGATATGGAAGAAGGCTCCCGTACTCCTTCTTCTATCGGTGTACCACCTGAGAAAAATGGCGATTACGCCTTCTTGCTTCATATCATCAAGTCGATGGCTGCTGATGGTAAGGGCGCATGCATTTTGCCTCATGGTGTTTTGTTCCGTGGCAATGCAGAGGGTGAAATCCGCAAGAACATTGTCAAGGCTGGTTATATCAATGGACTCATCGGACTACCACAAAATCTTTTCTATGGTACCGGAATCCCAGCCTGCATCATCATTCTTGATAAGCAGGAAGCATCTGATCGTAAGGGAATCTTTATGATTGATGCCAAGGATGGCTTTGTTAAGGATGGGAATATGAACCGCCTGCGTGAAGAGGATATCCAGCGTATTGTTGATACATGGGAAGCATGGGTTGACGTACCTCATTATGCTCGTTTTGTTCCACAGGAAGAAATTGTGAAGAATGATTACAATTTGAATATCCCTCGTTATATTGAGGCTCGTGATACCGAGATAGTACAGGATATCGAAGCCCATCTTAAAGGTGGCTTGCCAAAGCACGATATAGAGCAGCTTTCCGATTATTGGGATGCATTGCCAACTTTGAAGGATGAACTGGTAAAAGATCAGGGTAATGGTTATTATGCCTGGGCGGTATCCAGAGAGCAGATTGATGGTATCATCAACGACAATGAGGATTATCAGACTCAGCAAGCCACATTGAAGCATCATTGTAGAACTGATTTTATGGAGCAGTGGCAGGAAACCATTTACGACCTGGCAGAAAGCAGCGAAAAGCCGAAGGCTCTTATTGAAAGAATGGGACAAAGTATTCGTAATCTGTTTGGTGAGGGAAACCTGTTGGTTGATGAATATGATGCCTACGAGCAGCTGATGAATTATTGGGCAGAAACCATGCAGGATGATGTCTATATGATTATGGCTGATGGCTGGAAGCTTAACCTCCGTCCTAAGCTGAAAGAGGAAAAGAAGGAAAAGAAAATGGTTCCTGTGGTGGTGAAAACCTGGAATGATTTGGAGAGTGACCTCTTGCCTGTAGAGTATATCGTTAATCGATTTTGTAAGAGTGAATTGGATGCGTGTGATAAGTTGTCTGCCAGCATTGCTTTTATGGAAAATGAGGTGACAAGCCTTGTTGAGGAGAATGATGATGTTTTTGATGTAAAGAATTTCGAGAAGGAGAAGGTTAACTTGGCTTCTGTTAAGAAGCGTGCCAAAGTTACTAAAGGTGAAGAACAGGCACGTCTTATTGAGTGGATTGAGTGGCAGAATTCCATCAAGGCAGAAAAGGCCAAGTTGAAGGAAGCCAATGACAAGTTGTTGTCTCGTGTAAAAGAGGAATATGATTTGTTGGCACAGAATGAAATGAAAGTAAAGAATCTTGTGAAGGAGAAGTGGGTAAATGCTATTTCTACTCGCATGGAATCTGAGTTGAGCCGTAGCATTGAGCAGCTGAAAAGTCAGCTTTCTGCCATTTCAGACCGCTATGACCAGACTCTCCCTTCTATTGATAAGGAAGTTGAAGATTATGAAAGCAGGGTGAATGCTCATCTTGCTCAAATGGGTTTTGTTCTTTAATGAATGGAGGATTGAGTATGGTTGAAATGAAAAGTGGTTATAAAATGACGGAAGTCGGGGTGATACCTGAGGACTGGGAGGTGAAAGAACTATCTTCTATTTCTGCAATTAAGAGCGGAAAGCGATTACCGAAGGGAAGTTTGGTTACCAGTAGTAAAACTCCGTATCCTTATATTCGTGTCATTGATATGAATATGGGATATTTAAATTTATCTAATATAATGTATGTCCCAGAGAATGTGCAACCAATGATTTCGAAATATATTATATCTAAAAATGATATATATATATCTGTTGCTGGCACATTAGGGCTTGTAGGAAAAATTCCTGAAGAACTAGATGGGGCTAATTTGACAGAAAATGCAAATAGAATTACAGAGATACAATGTAATCGTGATTATTTAATGTATTATATGATGTCTCCATTAATTCAAAATGTTATAGAAGCTGAAAGAACAATCGGAGCCCAACCGAAGTTGGCCCTTCAAAGGATAAGGGATTTTTATATTGTCTTGCCTCGTGATAACAGAGAGCAGACAGCCATTGCCACAGCCCTCTCTGATGTCGATTCTCTTATCTCTGCCTTAACCAAAAAGATAGAGAAGAAAAAGGCTATCAAGCAGGGACTTATGCAGCAGCTCCTTACTGGTAAGAAAAGATTGCCTGGATATAAGGGATTAGCTCTTGTGAAAAATGAAAAAATGGAATATCCTGGTGATTGGGATGTTGTTAAACTGGGCGATTTATGCAGAATTATAACCAAACAAACTGGTTTTGATTATAGTGCAACAATAAAGCCCTCTTTACGAACGAGTCGAGGATTAGGAGTGCTCCCATTTATTCAAAATAAGGATTTTGAAGGATATAAGATTAATTTTAATACAGATTTCTATATCCCGAAAGATGTTGCGATGCAATTTCCTCAAATCTTGTTGGATGAACCTTCTCTTCTAGTTTCTATTTCGGGTAGAATTGGAAATGTTGGATATTATTTGTCTAGCAAATTAGCTTTTATTGGAGGTGCTATATGTGTAGCTAAATTCTGGAAGAAGGAATATATTCCTTGGGTGATGCTTTATTTGCAATCAAGTAAAGGGCAAAATGAAATCTTCATGAATGAAAAAGCAGGTGCACAACACAACATAACTGTTGAGGCTATTAGGAATTTTAGAATTCCAATGCCGTCAATATCAGAGCAAACCGCTATTGCCAACATCCTTTCCGACTGCGATTCTGAAATCGCAGCACTCGAAGAAAAGCGAGATAAATACAAGGAGATTAAGCAAGGCATGATGCAGCAACTCCTAACAGGCAAGATACGTTTAATTTAGTAAAATGATAGCTTATGGACTCACATATAGGCGAACCCGAAAGACCGGTTCAAAACAGATTGCTGGCTCTCTTCAAGGAGAAGCTAAAGTATGAATATCTCGGTAACTATGAGTATCGTACCTGCAATCGTAATATAGAGAGTAAACTTCTCTTCGATTACTTGATGAGTACGAAAAAGTGGTCGGGGGAAGAGGCGAAGCGTGCCATTACCAAATTGGAAAAGGAGGCATACTGCACACCTCAGAACATGCAGGAGAAGAACGAGAAGGTGTATTCCCTGCTCCGTTATGGTGCGAATGTATCTCCCGATGTAGGTACTAAAAAGATTACTGTGAATCTGATAGACTGGGAGCATCCTGATAAGAACCAATTCTATATTGCAGAAGAAGTAACCATCAACAGCAGCACGCCTGATAGTTTTACAAAACGACCAGACTTGGTTATCTATGTGAATGGTATCGCCTTGGCTGTGATAGAACTGAAACGAAGTAAGGTGAGCGTGCATGATGGTATCCGCCAGACGATAGGCAATCAGCAGGAGAATTTTATCCGTCCTTTCTTCTCAACGGTGCAACTGCTTTTTGCCGGCAACGATAGTCAGGGCTTATATTATGGCGTGATAGATACACCCGAAAAGTTCTGGCTCAGATGGAAAGAACCGGATGCAAGCATTCCTAACGAACTGGATAGAAGTGTTACCCAGTGGTTTAATAAGGAACGATTGCTGGAAATGATTCATGATTTTCTTGTCTTTGATGCTGGAGTCAAGAAGGTTTGTCGCCCTAACCAGTATTTTGCCGTAAAGGCAGCTCAACCACGTTGCGAGAAGAAAGAAGGCGGTGTGATATGGGAAGCGCAGGGTAGTGGCAAAAGCCTGATTATGGTTTGGCTGGCAGAGTGGATTCATGAGAATATTGATAATTCTCGTGTTGTTATCATCACCGACCGAGAAGAACTGGATGAACAGATTTCTGATGGTTTCAAGGATACCGGAGAAACCATTGCCCGTGCCAAGAGCGGTGCAGGTCTTATCGGTATGCTCAATGAAGAGGCTCCTTGGCTGCTCTGTACCTTGATTCATAAATTTGGCAAGAAGAATGTGGAAGGTAAGGGCGATATGGCTGGAGTGAAATCAGAGATACCCCTGGAAAAGTATCTGGAGGATATCGTAGCCCAACTTCCTCAGGGATTTAAGGCAAAGGGAAACATTTTCGTCTTCATCGACGAGTGTCATAGAACGCAAGGCGGTTATCTGCATGAAGCCATGAAAACCATCATGGGCAAAGATGTGATGATGATAGGTTTTACGGGTACTCCTCTTCTCCATACGCAGAAGAAAGATACCTGGCAAACTTTCGGACCGCTGATTCATGCCTATAGGTTTAATGAAGCCGTAGAAGATGGTGTGATTCTCGACCTGCGTTATGAGTCAAGAAAAGTTGACCAGTTCTTGGGCAACAAGGACAAGATAGATGCCTGGTTTGAGAAGAAGACAAAGGGGCTGAATAAGGTGGCTGCAGCCCGGCTGAAAGGCAGATGGGCAACTATGCAGAATATCTTCAGTAGTCGCCAGCGCATAGATGCTGTGGTGGGTGATATTTGCTTGGATATGGACACCACGCCGATGCTGGTAAACCGACGTGGTAATGCCATTCTTGTGGCAGACAGCATTTATCAGGCTTGCAGATATTGGGATGCCTTTCAGAAGACAGCCTTAAAGGGACATTGTGCCGTGATTACCAGCTTTGAGGCAAAAGCAGATGATATCAATATGGCATCATCCGGCGAGAATGAGTCTGAGGATGAATACAAATATCGTATCTACAAGGAAATGACAGATGGACATAAAAGTGTTTCTGCCTTTGAGGCCTATGCCAAGAAGGAATTTATTGACCATCCTAAGAATATGCGCCTCCTGATAGTGGTTGATAAACTGCTTACTGGTTTCGATGCTCCATCTGCCTGTGTGCTTTATATTGATAAGCACATGGAGAACCATAATCTCTTCCAAGCTATCTGCCGTGTGAATCGCGTGGATGGTGATGATAAGGAATATGGCTACATTGTAGATTATCAGAATCTGTTTGAATGCATATCAGGAGCCATTGGCGACTATACATCTGATGGGGCTGCTTTGAGCGGCTATGACAAAGAAGATATCGAAGGCTATATCAAGGAGAAAAACAAGGCGTGCCGAAAGGATTTGGAAGAAGCTAGGGAACAGGTGGAAGCCTTGCTGGCTCTCGTTCATCCTCAGACAAGAGAAGGATTCTTCAGATATTTTGTCTATGATGATAATGCCCCTGAAGAGGAGATGGACAAGCAGCTGGATGATAATGCAGAAAAGCGTTCTAAGCTTTATAAGTATGTGCGCCGCTATCTGAACTGTTATGCTAATTTGGCCAATTCGTTGGAGGATATGGGGTATAATGAAGCGGAACGCAAGGAGTATGCTGAATGCGCCAAGAAGTATGATGCCTTGAAGCGTGAGATAGAACTACGTAGTAACGACCATATTGATATGCGGCGTTATGAACCGGATATGCGTCAGGTTCTTGACCTTTATGTAAAGGCTGAGGATAGTGAGGTGATAGCCAAATTGGACGATACTTCTTTCTTGGATATTGTTGCTGCTCAAAATGAAGAACAGCTCAATGATTTGCCTGACGAACTGAAAGATGAATATGGCAGGGCATCAGCAGAGACGGTAGAAGCGAATTTGCGTGAGGTGATCCGTAAGGACAGTCCTTTCAACCCTGCTTATTACGGAAAGCTTTCCATCATCTTGCAGGAGTTAATAGATAAACGTAAGAAGGAAATGCTGGATTACGAAGAGTATATGAAAGAGCTGATAGAACTTGTAAAGAAAGCGAGAGGAAAATCAGCCAATTCATATCCCGAATCCATCAAAACACCTGGTATGCGAGCTCTCTATGATAACTTGGGACAGAATGAATACCTGGCTATTCGGACCCATGAGGTAATCAAGGAGAATGCCATTGTTGGTTTCAGAGATAATAGATTGAAACAAAGAAAATTGATCAAAGCACTCGCAAAATTGCTGGGAGACGAAATGGCACAGAAGATATATGATATAATCAAACTTCATGATGAGTATGGAAAAGGTTACTGTTAGTGATATTGCTATTGAGGTGGAACGCAAGAATATCAAGCATATCCATCTTGCCGTGTATCCACCTGATGCAAGGGTACATATCTCGGCTCCGGAGTTTATGACGCTAGAAAGTCTCCAGCTTTATGCCATCGATCATCTGGTATGGATTCGACAAGCCATTGCTCGAATCAATAGCACTGAGAGACAGAGTGACCGTATCTATGTATCGGGCGAAGACCATTATTACATGGGGCGTCGATATCTGCTCAAAGTTCACGAGAAGGGTTTGGGACCAACTGTTAAAATCAGTGGCAGATATATCAACCTATTCGTGAAGTATGGTGCAGACAAGGTGTATTTGGCTAATGCCATGAAGGAGTGGTATCGAGCTAAGTTGATGCATTTGCTGAATACATTGATTCCTAAATGGGAAGAGAAGATGGGCTTGAAATGTGGTAGCTTTACTATTCGGGAAATGAAGACAAGGTGGGGTAGTTGTAACCAGCGCACCCATAAGCTTCTCTTTAACCTAGAATTGGCAAAGAAACCTAAGCCTTGCATTGAGTATGTGGTGGTGCATGAGTTAGCTCACATCGTGTCTAAAAATCACGATGCTCAGTTTAGAGCTGTGCTTGACAAGCACATGCCTATGTGGGAGAAGTACAGGGATGAACTGAATGAGTTTATTCTATGATGAGATTTAAAAAGAGAAACGAGCATGTATGAAATGAACAAAGACCTGCCCTACGAGCAGCAGGTAAAAATCTTGCTCCACCATTACGACCAGCTGGTGGTGGAGAACAAGGCCTTGAAGGCTCGTATCAAGGAGATGGAAGATGAAAAGGCTGAGTATGGCGACCCGAAAGAACTGCGGGAAATGCTGAAAACGCTTCCATCTAAGGTGAAACAGCTCAGAGAACTCTATAACGAGCGTGATTCAAGAATCAACTGGGCTAAGAAGAAAATGGTGAAGTATTTGAGAAGTAAGGGGGTAAAGCTGCCGCCTATCATGACATTTACGAAAGCCGTGGAAATGGTAACGGAATTACCGACCCATTCATAAAAGTATGGAGAGAAGGTGTAGCACTAAAAATGCGCACTTTTTCTCCTTTTTTTGTTATTCTGTAGTTTAATTTTATTCAAGTATTAACGTTTCTGAAAAATACTCACGCCTATTGCTTTTAGGTGTGACATCGATTTTGCCGTGTCAACAATTAATTGTAAATTCGCAAAAATTTACATCAGTATGTTGGATATTGCAAAACATAGAAGAGGGTTGATGCGGGAAAATCTAGCTCAGCTAGAGGACCAAATCGATTGGATACAAGAAGAGTGCATCATCTTGTATCTCAACTCTTTTATTGGTAATGGTGGTGGACTGATATCCGCATATCAGTTTTCTAATATCATTCACATCAGACTTTCTACAGTAACCAGAATCTTGAACAGGGAAGTAAAATTCCGTACTTATCAGCAGCGAAGATGGTGTTGTTGTATTCTGTTACATTGGGATACAATTGTTGATGAGCTGGAGAAGCGGCATAGGGCGGAAAGTAAAAAGTTTGATAAGAGCCTATTTGAAAAGAATTTCAATGAAGCTTTTTCGCAGTGGATTACATTTGCGAGAGACTTGAAGCAACTTAACAAATTGGAAGAACAGGTAGAAATATACCAAAGGCGTTTTGTGCCTAACAAATAAATACTAATAATATAAACAAATGACAAAATTACAGAAATGAAGAAATCAAGCAAATTTACTTAGGGAAGACTAGTCTGCTGGTATCGAGGATGCCACCCTATGAAGCTCTCCTTGGCTATTCGTTAGTCTAGCCCTCTCCGCGACCACTAGAGGACCCAATCAACTATATTATTTAATTTAATACCTTTTAGTTATGGGTAAAAGATTTTTCTTTAGACTCATCCGCCTGTTTTGTAAACATGGGGGATTCTATTTGTTTAAGATTGTGGTATATATGCAGCCTAACAGCAAATATATCGAGAATAATTACGTGAATTCTAATGATGATGATTTGAAGGAGGATACCGATGAGTAGAATTTTTCGTTTTAATGGCCCTGTTACCTATATAGAAAATAACTATGAGGGGGTAGGGCTTCAGCATAAGAATTCTGAAGTTTCTTCTGAAAAGAAGAACGATTCCGATGAAGTTGTTTTTGAGCAGAGTGTTAAGGTGAAATGCTCTTCTTCTGCAGCAGGAAGAACTGCCGAGGTGCTCTTTCCCGACAAGAATGGCGGGAAGGATGTGAACCTGACGGGGAAGATGGCGAATGCCTTTGTGAATTATCTCAAACTGCATCATCTCTCGAACGAGCAGCTTTCTACTTCGGATGGGGTGATGAATGATAGTGTGGCGGCTTTCTACCAGTATTGGTACGAGCAGGGATACTTATATTCGGGTACTCCCAACGGGGCTTCCATCACAAGATTCCTGCAGGAAGACTGTAAGCTCGAGATGAAGGTGACTCCCAAGTCGTATGGCGATTATATCAGAAAGAAGATTAATGCCGGACATGTTGACGTGGATGTGGAGTGTAAGGTTGAGGATTATATGGATTCTATTGAGGGATGAATTCTTGCGCCGGATAGCGGAGTCTATTTGGCGTAAAGAAAAAAAGTAAATGGCATAACATGCTAATATATAGGGCAATCCGAAAGGGTTGCCCCTTTTCCTTTTCCGCCGAATTCAATTTGGCGCATTTGGCGGAAATGGCGTAACGGAGATTTCTTTCTACTTTTGCCCCGGATTTCAGAACGAGCCGTGTTCTGGGATTCGGGGCTTTTCCGTTTCCTATTGCCAGGGTGCTGGCATAGATTTCGCGCCATGTTGTAGTTGGCGCAGCGTATCAGCCCATCGTTCTTTGACAAGGCTGATACAATTTTTTTAAATCCTATTTTTTATTTACATTAAATTTTATTCGTTATGATGAAATCAATGAATCAGAAGGCGGAGGGCAGCAAGGCTGCTGGCTCTGCCAAGTGTGGTGCAAAGTCTTCTAATAATAAGAAGGCGGCACCGGTGTTTGTGTTTGAAAATCCGGAGTTCGGAATGGTTCGCATGGCTACTGATGAGAAGGGCGAACCTTGGTTCTGTGCTAAGGATTTGTGTGATGCGCTGGGATATAAAAGAGCGGATAATGCTGTAAGACAGCATGTTAACCCACATGATGCACTAAAACAGTGCGTATGGGTAGAGGTGGGTAAGAAGAAGGATGGAACTCCTGCCAAACGTTTGACTCCGATGATCTTCGTTAACGAGAGCGGATTCTATGCCCTGGTGCTGGGTTCCAAGCTGCCATCGGCTCTGATGTTCAAGGATTGGGTTACCTCGGTGGTGCTGCCTCAGATTCGCAAGACGGGCGGTTATATCCCGGTGAATGAGGGGGAGAGCGAGGAGGAGATGATTCGCAATGCCGAACAGATTCTCCGTGCTACCCTGAAGGAAAAGGAGGTGCTGCTAGAGAAGCAGAAGGAGCTGCTCGATGAGCAGAAAGCTCAATTGGATGGGCAGAAGGCTTG
>CAKQCH010000046.1:0-18743 GCA_934216735.1 uncultured Prevotella sp. | reverse complement strand
TCGCAGTGGGCAACCCATTCGGACTGAACAACACCGTTACCGCAGGTATCATCTCCGCCAAGGCACGTTCGCTGGGCGCCAACGGCGTAGAGAGCTTCATCCAAACCGATGCAGCCATCAACGCAGGTAACTCGGGCGGTGCACTGGTCAACACCCAGGGTGAACTGGTAGGTATCAACGCCATGCTCTATTCCCAGACCGGTTCTTATGCAGGTTACGGTTTTGCCATCCCTACTTCTATCATGAACAAGGTAGTAGACGACTTGAAGAAATACGGCAGCGTACAGCGCGTGATGCTTAGCATCCAGGGTAGCGACGTTCTCAACTACATAAACGCCCAGAAGGAGAACGGAAAGGAAGTTGACTTAGGTACCAACGAGGGTGTTTATATTGCCAAGGTAGATGAGGACGGCAACGGTGCAGCAGCCGGACTGAAGGAAGGTGACGTCATTACCAAGGTAGACGGCAAGAAGGTGACCAAGATGGCAGAGTTGCAGGAGTCACTGAACGGCAAGCGCCCTGGCGACAAGATGAGCATCACCTACTTGCGCAACAAGAAGACCAACACGAAGACCATCACCCTGAAGAATGCCCAGGGCAACACTTCCGTGATTAAGAGCGCTGACCTCGACGTGCTCGGCGGCACCTTCCGCCCTATCAGCGAGAGCCAGAAGAACCAGCTCAGCATCAAGTATGGTGTAGAAGTGATGAAGGTTAACAGCGGTGCACTGAAGGATGCAGGTGTATCACGCGGATTCATTATCCAGCGCATCAACGACAACAACATTACATCGCTCGACGACCTGCAGAAGGCCGTGAAGAGTGCTTCTACCAGCAAGGATCCTGTGCTCTACATCCAGGGCGTATGGCCTACCGGCAAGAAGGCTTACTTCGCAGTTCCTCTGCAGAAGGACTAACCGTTGCTGATAAAGAAAGCATCGGAGTTGATGAAAAAAGCATAAAAAAGTGGGGCTTTCAACTCTCCTAAAGAGGATTGAATCGTCTCAGAAATGATAAAAAATAACAAAATAGCAGGTATTTTCAAAAATATCTGCTATTTTTTTTGTCGTTTCAAACAAAAAGTGTAATTTTGCATCAACATAAAATGAAATGTTACCATGAGACAACTAAAAATTTCAAAATCGATAACGAATCGCGAAAGCGCATCGTTAGAAAAGTATCTCCAAGAAATTGGACACGAGGACCTTCTCACCACAGAGGAAGAGGTGGAACTCGCGCAGAAAATAAGGGAAGGTGATAAGAGAGCTCTAGAGAGATTAACCAAGGCAAACTTGCGTTTCGTGGTATCTGTGGCTAAGCAGTATCAAAATCAGGGACTCAGCTTACCCGACCTTATCAATGAGGGCAACGTAGGTCTTATCAAAGCTGCCCAGAAATTCGATGAAACCCGCGGCTTCAAGTTCATCTCCTACGCCGTATGGTGGATTCGCCAGAGCATTCTGCAGGCAATAGCCGAGCAGAGCAGAATAGTGCGCCTTCCACTCAACCAGGTGGGAAGCGTAAACAAGATAGCGAAGGAACTCAACAAGTTTGAGCAGGAACACGAACGCAAACCCAGCGTTGACGAGATAGCCGAACGTGTAGACCTGCCGGAAGACAAGATCAGTGACGCCCTGAAGGCAAACTCACGCCATGTAAGCATGGATGCTCCCATTGCCGACGGCGAGGACAGCAGCATGATGGACTACTATACTTCGGGTGATGCCCCAAGTACAGACTACCAGCTGGACAGAGAATCCCTGCACAAGGAAATTGAAAGAGTAATCCTGACCCTCACCGAACGTGAGCAGAAGGTGATGAGAGCCTTTTACGGCATCGGAGAACCGGAGCTGACGCTTGATGAGATAGGAACAAAATATAATCTGACCCGGGAACGAGTGCGCCAAATTAAGGAAAAAGCCATTCGCCGAATCAGACACAACACGAATAACCAACTGCTGAAATCCTACTTGGGAAGATAGGACAACCTGTTTTTCAGAAATAGGGCAACCTGTTTAGATTTAGGTGGGACGACGGCTTTAAAAATATCAGTAGAAGAAAAATAAGAAATGAAAGTATTAAGAATTGCATTAGCACTGGCCATCGTAGCCATCTCTTCGCTTGCAGCACAGGCAAAGGTTGAACCAACGACTGCATATATGTTTGGTTTTGCATCGTCGTTCAACGACTCTACCGTGTACATCACCAGCGTTCAGAAAGTAGATTCCGTATATCTCAGCCATAAGAACCTGTTTCTGGAAGGCAGAGACAACTACTCTTTCCAGCTTCGTGATTACCTGGAGTCAATCGGCGAGCCTAAGAGAACCTGCATCGTGATGTTCGACCGCAACTTCAAGAAGGCAGAGAAAAAGTGGACCAAGCTCTACGAGCGCTACACCAAGAAAACAAAGGCCAAGCGCCTGAAGAGCGGAGAAAAGCCAAAGGAACTTCCTTCACCATGGCAGGTGAAGAGCGTGGACGAGAACAAGTTCACCTTCAAGCCTATCACTCCTGACAATATGGAGGAACCAATGACCAAGCAGGAGCGTAAGGAAGCAAAGATGAAGGCTAAGGAAGAGGTGAAGAAGCAGAAGGCGGAAGCAAAAAAGCAGAAAGCAGAAGCTAAGGCGGAAGCCAAGAAAGCCAAATCCAAGTAAAAAAGCAGCTACCCTATAGCAAACCGAAAAAATGAAAGACAATTTTTACCGCGTCGCCGAGTTGAACATGCTGATACAGTTCGCAGAATCTGCCACCAACGACGAGCGACTCATAGAATCATTCGAACCCTTCAGAGTTTCTGCTCCGAAGGGCTCGATTTTATTCCACCTTACCGTAGATGACAGTACCCGACCTTATCCCAAGGAAAAACGCGAACGAATCAGAAACTTTGATACTGGCAGCGGACATACCTTGGTTGACAAGCTCGACAATGGCGGATACCAGTTTATCATCCGCGACATCTATGATGCCGACTGTGCACTGGTCATCACCAACGCCGACTTCAGCGAATGCCACTGTGCCCTGAACGGAAACAAGAACATGCGCAGATTCGGTCTCTACAACACGCTGATGCTCATCTACGCCTTTTCATCCTGTCCATACGACACACTGATGCTTCATGCTTCCCTGGTTCGTCAGAATGGCTACGGCTATGCGTTCATCGCCAAGAGTGGAACCGGAAAGAGCACGCACGTGAGCCTCTGGCTGAGACATCTGAAGGGCTGCGACCTGATGAACGATGACAATCCAATCCTGCGAATCATCGGGGGCAAGGTTTACATCTTCGGAAGTCCATGGAGCGGCAAGACGCCTTGCTATCGCAACGTGAAGGCTCCGCTGGGTGCCATCACCCGCATCGACAGGGCTGAAGAAAACTCAGTGGATAAGCTCTCGCCCGTGGCAGCCTTCGCATCGCTCTTGCCTGCCTGCTCTAGCATGAAATGGGACAAGGACATCTATGACCGCATCTGTGCCACCATCACCAAGGTGATAGAATCCATAGGAATCTACACCCTCCACTGCCTGCCCGACAAAGAGGCAGCACTGGTTTGCAACAGAGCTATCAGCGTGAAGGAAAGTCTGGTTGAGGCTACAGCCCGACTTCTGGAAGAAGGTCATACGGTGACACTTCCACTTCGCGGCTATTCGATGCGTCCCTTCCTGGAAGACAACCGCGACAAGGCGCTGCTCCGCAAAGCCACGCAGGAAGACGTGGTAGAAGGAAATGCCGTACTTGCAGAAGTAAAACCCCATCATTACGTGCTCCATCGTATCGTGAAGGTAGAGGGAGAAAAGGTGACGCTGAGAGGCGACGGCAACTTCGGTGTGGAAGTCTGCCAAAGAAAAGATGTAAGGGGTGCCGTGATAGGCTTCTACAGAAAAGGAAGGAAATCCATCGACAGGACAGACGCCCTGAAATGGCGCATCTACTCCAGAATGTGGACCCGCCTCTTCCCTATCCGCCGCTATCTGCTGGCAGCATGGAAGATATGGAATGGAAAATATAAGAAATAAAAAATGGGCAATCCTCGTCTTGTAGGATTGCCCATTTTTTATAAATATCTATTTTACTCGATAATGCCAGCCTTCATCCACTGCGCCACGAGTGCTTCTACATCCTTGGCTGCCGTATCAGCATCAACCTCATATTCCTGGGTAAGCAACTCTACCAGATTGTTCTTGTCGAACTCCTTGCCCTGGATGCTGTTCCAGAGATAAGCAGAACTCTCGTTCATGCTGATGATGCTGCTGAAGTCGATGTTCTCAGCACCTTCTGCCACTATCACGTTTTCTCCGCACACCTGGCGAAGATTAAAACCTTTCTTTGTTTTCATGCTATAGTTTTTTATCGTTTATATTCATTGCCTATGGCACAAGCTCACCCTTATTTATTCAGGTGAGTCTTGAACCAGTCTGTAATCTGGCGAAGCAGATGATTACGGGTGTTGCCGCCAGAGATGCCATGGTTACGATTGGTGTACCAAATCTCCTTGAAATCCTTGTCTGCCTGCACCAAGGCCTCAGCATACTCAAAGGTGTTCTGCGGATGCACATTGTCATCAGCCACACCATGACAGAGGAGCAGGGCTCCATGCTGCTTGCCGGCACGCTCGATAGGATTGTCGTTATAACCCTTCTCGTTCTCCTTCGGAGTACGCATATAGCGCTCGGTATAAACAGAATCGTAGTAACGGTAGCAGGTAGGAGGCGCTACGGCTACACCTGCATAGAACACAGGGCGACCCTCACTCATACTCATCAGGGTGTTGAAACCACCATAGCTCCATCCCCAGATTCCGATGTTGTTCTTATCCACGTATGGAAGGCTACCCATGTAGAGAGCAGTCTCCACCTGATCCTTAGACTCCAGATCGCCAAGGGTAAGATAGGTACACTTCTCAAACTCCGCGCCACGTCCGCCTGTACCACGTCCATCCACGCAAGCCACGATGAATCCCTCCTGTGCCAGATAGTAATCGAAGGCTCCGCCGGAACCCATGCTACCTGTGCTCCAGGCATTGAGCACCTGCTGACTGCCAGGACCCGAATACTGGAAGAGGATGACTGGATATTTCTTGCTGGCGTCGAAATCTACAGGCTTCACCATCCAACCATCGAGCTTCACGCCCTCGGAAGTGGTAAAGGAGAAAGTCTCACGCTTGCCCCAGTTGTACTTCTGTGTCTTCTCAATCAACTCCTTATTGTCTTCCAAGGTCTTGATCACCTTTCCCTTATTGTTGCGGACGGTGTAGACGTATGGATGACTGTAGCTGCTCCAGTTGTTCACGAAATAGCGGTAATCGCCCGAGAAATAAGCCGAGTTGGAACCCTCCTGAGAAGTGAGTCGTTCCACCTTTCCGTTCTTGTGAGCCACATACACCTGGCGGTCGTGCGCATTGAGCATGGCTGCCTGGAAATAAACGTCGCCCGTCTTCTCGTCCATACCGTAGATGGCAGTCACATCATAGTTACCCTTCTCCACCTGACGGATCAGTTTGCCGTTCATATCGTAGAGATAGAGGTGCATATAGCCGTCGCGGTCGCTAGGAAGCAGGATGTTCTTCTTGCCCACGATGCTGTTCTCTACCACTTCTTCCTTCACAAACTTAGGAACGATTTCCTGGATGAGCTGCTTGCTCTTACCGGTGAAAGGATTTACGGAATAGAGGCGCATATCGTCCTGATGGCGATTCATCGTATAGACGATGAGGCTGTTGGCATCAGGAGAAGTCTTGATGCGAGGATAATAGCCGTCAGCATCTACAGGCACATCCAGAGCGATGGTCTTGCCCGACTTCATATCGTAGCTCCAGAGGCTCACCTTGGAATTATCCTGTCCTGCCTTAGGATATTTATAGGAATACTCGCCCGGATAGTCGTGAAACTCCTTTCTGGTAGGATTTGAACCCTCGAAGAGCTGGAGCGAATAGGTCTTCACATGGCTCTCGTCGAAACGGATCCATCCGATGGATGTTCCATCCGCATTCCATGCAAAGGCACGGTTGAAGGCAAACTCCTCCTCGTAAACCCAATCAGGAATACCATTGATAATTTCATTGAACTTACCATCCTTGGTTACTTGTACTTCCTTCTCGCCATCGGTAACGAAGATGTTATTGTCCTTGACGAAAGCCACGTGGCGGGAGTCTGGCGACCAGGTAGCCACCTGCTGGTTCTCGCCCTCAGAGAGTTTCTTGATGGTCTTCGAAGCAATGTTGTAGATGAAATACTCAGCCTTGAACGAACGGCGATACACCGCCTTGCGCTTGGTGAAGATAAGCATCTTCTTGCCATCAGGACTGATGACATAGCCCTCAACACTCTGCATAGGCGCTTTGGCAGCATCTACGTCGAAGAGCACAGCCACCTGCTTACCCGTCTTGAACGAATAACTAACAATCTGCTTTCCGTCATTGCTGATAGAAGCATAGAGATCGGTTCCCTCGATAGGGTTGATACCGGTAACGTATGAGGCAGAGAATTCGCCGGAGGTAATAGCCTTCAGATCGAGCTTCTCTGCCGCTTGCATTGCTGATACCATCATGATACTTGCAATTAAAACTGAAAATCTTTTCATGTATTATATGAATACTTTATGTTGTTTACTCTATCATTTAATCCCTGATGGAATGCGTTGAAGCCCTTGCGCTTTCCTAAACTACGTGAAACGGACTAATCCTTGTGAAACAGACTAATCCTTGTGCAACGCCTCAATAGGCGAATAGTCTTCATCCTGAAGCAACTCCTTCACGGTAATCTTCGGATTACGCTTCACAAAAGCCTGGATAGTCTTCACATACTTGGTTTCGAACACATCCTTGCCCATCGCCTTGTTCACAGCCCACATAATCTTGCCCATGTGAAGGTCACGGTCCAACTGCGCACGGGTATCAAAGTTCTTCATCTGATAGTTGCTGAGCAGATAGAAGGTAAGACAATCGGGCACGATATACTGGCGCTGCATGGTGCTGCGCTGCTGGACTGTATAGAACTTCTTGTAGAGCGGATAATCCGGGCCCATATACTTATCGAGCGAGATACCCACGGAATGCTCACCCACCACAATACTCTGGTCTAAGGCACCTATCTGGGCATAGAAATAAGGCTGAGGAAGTTCTGGAATCCAATCGTGCAAACGGCCGAACGCCTTCTTGAGCTGGTCGTTGATATCATCCATGTTGGCGTATTCCGCCTCTGCATCGGCTATCAGAGCCTGCAGGGTGGAATCCTGATAGAACATCAGGAAACGGTTGCTGATGTTGGCATCAGTGATGGTGCCCAACTGCAGCATCTTCTCAATCAGCGTACGGGTTTCTATCGGATAATCGGTGTTCATCTGCTGAAGGGCTGAAAAATCACCTGTAGTGAGGTATCTGCTCTGCAAGCGGTCGTAGCGCTGCACCGTGAGAGGTACAGCATCGGCTTCCTCATTCGGCTTGAACTTAAACTCGCAAGCCGAACAAAGCAGTATGATTGCTAATATGACAATATAATCAAATATCTTTTTCACGATAATTCACATTCTTCAAGTTACGACTGCAAAAATACTAAAAATTATTTAAATTACCAAGTATTTTTGCTAAAAAATCAAACTCATCCGTGAAAAAAGATGGGTTTTACTCTAAATTCATTAACAAAAAAGCCAATAATGGGCAAATAAGACTTTCTTTTTGCTCATTATTGGCTATTTGCGCAATATTTTAATGATCGGATGCTGCAATAAGTCTATTATCGGATGCTGCAGGAAACAGCCACCTTGACAGGCTCTTCTATCTGCTTCTTCCAATCCTTCAACCACTGATACCACTCCTTCTCGCCCTTAAAACCATAGGTTTCGTTGGCACTGGTATAAGCAAGCTTATAGCTCAGCTTATTACCGGTAGGTTTCACCACCTGGGTATAGCAATCCTTGTTGGCTGGTTCCTGGCTAACCAATGCCGACTGTGGCACGTAGATTCCCAAGCCCACAGTCTCCAGCTTATGCTTACCGTCATCCTTGCCCGTTGGCCAGTCGCTTCCGTAGCAGCCACGCAATCCCTTGCCATCAGCAAACTCGCTGGAGCCCTTCACATTGATAAGACCTGTGGCAAACTGATAATCGGAAGCATCCTTGTTGAAGAACACATCTACATCAAAATCGCGATGACCGGCATAGATGGTGTAACGGATAGTGGCATTCACAGGCTTCAAACCTGGAGCTGGCACCCAACCATTATCCACCACTTCGACGATGGCACGGAGCGGACCTTCGGAGATAACCCGCTGCTCCTGATACTTCACATCGTTGAGATGCAGCTGATTCTTGCCATCCCACCCACGCAGGGCGCCCAATCCGTAGGTGTTGCCTACCCAAAGGCAGTCGTCGCCAGAACCAGCCTGCAGCTGTTCTTCGGATGGATAGAACTGGGTATCATAGACAACCAGTCCCTTGTTAATCTTGCCATAGAGATCGATGGTCTGGCGATTGTCGAAATAGACACGCATGGCAACCAGTTCGCTCTCGAAGCAGACGCCATGAGAATGCACGTAGTGATAGACATCCTTGGTCTTCTTGTCGAAAGAGATGCTGCGCAGATAGATGTCCTGCTTGTTCTTTGCCAACTTCTTGTTCTTGCTAGGCAAGCAAAGTTCGGCAAAGGTACGGGCCGGATACTGTACCTGTTCGCCCTCCTGATAGAGCTGCACCTGATAGGTCTTGGTTTCTTTCTTGCCGAGGTCAACCAGGAAACAGAGCTCATCGTTGGTGCAATCGCAATTGGTGTCGTCGAGCTGGGAAGGAATCTCCTTGCCATCCACCTTAACCACGGCACGCTGAATAGCGCCAATGGATCCTAACTTACTGAGGTCGATAACCACCGGAGCATCGGTCTTAGCCGATTTGGAAGGGTTGGATACCGACACTTCGAAATTCGCCTGAGCCTGGGCTGATAAGGTCATCAGCGATACCAGCGCCATCATCATTTGTTTCTTCATCATAGATTCTTATTTTAAGTTTGTTTATGTAATCTTACAACTTCGAGAAGATTTTCTTGCCCTTAGCGTAGTACTGCCAAAGGATGGAACAGTCGAAAACCTGAGGGATTTCGCCCGCTACTCTATTAGCCTGAATCTTCTTGCGGTCTTCATCGAAATCATGCTTCCATGTCTGGAAAGCCTTGCGGGCCTTGAAGATAGCCTTGAGGTCACCCATGTTGTGTTTCAGGATAAGCATCTCGAAAGCAGCCAGATAATCCAAGAACCACCTCACTCTCATAACATGCTTCAAATCCCTATCACTCAGATTCTTATAAAGCATCGTTAAATTGTTTCTGAAATTCAGATAGGTCTTCATTGGATTACTTTTCGGCAAGGTTCCACCACCCACATGATACACTTCGCTCTCGGGAATGCAATAGATTTTTCTACCCATCAGACGCAATCGCCAACAGAGATCTATCTCCTCATTGTGGGCGAAGAAGCGACCATCCAAGCCGCCTGCCTCCCAATAATCCTTGGAACGGATCATCATGCAGGCACCTGTGGCCCAGAGCACTTCCTGCTGGTAATCATACTGTCCATTGTCACGCTCCACGGTATCGAAGATGCGGCCCCGACAGAACGGGTAACCATACTTATCGAGGAATCCACCACAAGCCCCGGCATATTCGAAACTATCCTTGTCGTATTCCGCCAGGAGCTTAGGCTGGCAAGCTGCCACCTGCGGATGGGAATCCATGAACTCAATGAGCGGAGTGAGCCAATGATGCGAAACCTCTACATCACTGTTCAGAAGCACATAATACTCGGCTTCTATCTCCTTCAATGCCCGATTGTAGCCCTCGGCAAAACCGAAGTTCTGCTCCAGGACAATGGTCTTGACATGAGGAAACTGGGTTTCCAAGAGGAGCATGGATTGGTCTGACGAACTGTTGTCCGCCACCCATATCTCGGCATCCTGCCGTGAATACTCCACGACATTAGGCAGATACTTGGCAAGCATCTGCTGCCCGTTCCAGTTTAATATTACGATTGCAACTTTTGCCATACTTTTATAATAAACTCTTTAATTTATTATTCAGGAGATTGGTAAACTCGTAGTTCTTGAGTCCCCATTTAGGCGCGATAAGCAGATCTTTAGGCGACTGACTGACGAATCGCTCCAGCACCAGGTCTTTGCGGAGCAGCCGGATATACTTTACGATGACATCGATGTATTCCTCCACCGTATAGACATGGAAGGGATGCTCTGCATATTCCTGTGCCAACCGGGTTCCCCTGATAATCTGCATCTGATGAATCTTCAAGATGTCGATAGGAAGGGATGAGATGATGGGAGCCTGCCTGAGGCTCTCTTCTGCGTCCTCGCCAGGCAAACCGATGATGATATGAGCTCCCGTCAGGATTCCCCTGGCATGGGTTCGCTCCACAGCATCACGGCAGCAGGCAAAGTCGTGACCGCGATTGATTCTCTTCAGGGTCTCATCGTTGGCGCTTTCTATACCATACTCCACGAGAACGAAGGTGCGCCGGTTCAACTCCTCCAGATAATCCAGCAGTTCATCGCTTATGCAGTCGGGGCGGGTTCCTATCACGATTCCCACCACATCCTCCACCTGCAATGCCTCCTCGTACATCTGCCTGAGGAGTTCCACCTTAGCATAGGTATTGGTGTAAGCCTGGAAGTAAGCCAGATACTTCATATCCGGATATTTTCTGCAGAAGAAGGCCTTTCCCTCCTCCAACTGCTCCGTTATCGACTTCTTCCGGTCGCAATAGCTAGGGTTGAACGTCCGGTTGTCGCAATAAGTGCAACCACCGCTCGATATTCTCCCATCCCTATTCGGACAGGAGAACCCTGCGTCTATCGAAATCTTCTGAACGCGGAAATCAGGAAACTGCTTCCTGATCCATGTTCCAAAATCGTTGTACAATGACATTGAACTTTGAGCTTTGAACTTTGAGCTTTGAACTTTGAGCTTTGAACTTTAAACTTTGAGCTTTGAACTTTATGATTAGCCTTGAATATTAGCTTTTAACTTGATAATCAGCCTTTGAGCTATAAACTATCAACTATAAACTATCAACTATCTCCCCCTTCAACGCCGTCTTGTCGTGATTGAAATCACCCAGGCGAACCTTGATGAGCTGGTTGTCATATTCCTCCTTGGCAAGGGCTGGTGAAAGTTCTACACGAACATAGTTCCTGGTGAAGCCATGCATTGCCTTGCCTCTTGGTGCTTTTTCAAAAAGAACCTCAGCTTCCGTACCGATATACTGGGCATAGAACTCCTGAGTCTTCTGGTCGCTCAACTCCAAAAGGCGCTTAGAGCGCAACTTCTTTTCCTTCTCCTCTACCACGTATGGAATCTTCAAGGCAGCAGTTCCAGGACGCTCGGAATATGGGAACACATGGAGCTGCGTAACAGGCAGACTCTTCAGGAACTCATAGCATTCCTCAAAGCACTCTGGGGTCTCGCCACGACAACCCACCATCACATCTACACCGATGAAGGCATCAGGCATCTTTTCCTTGATGAGGTTCACCTTGTGGGCGAAGAGCGCCTTGTCGTAACGACGGTGCATCAGCTTGAGCACCTCGTCGCTTCCACTCTGCAATGGGATGTGGAAGTGAGGCATGAAGGCACGGCTCTCTGCGCAATAGGCAATGAGATCGTCATCGCAAAGGTCTGGTTCCAGACTGGAGATACGATAACGCTTGATACCCTCCACCTGATCCATCGCCTTCACGAGGTCGAGGAATCGTTCGTGGGTGGTCTGACCGAAGTCACCGATGTTCACACCGGTAATCACGATTTCCTTACCACCCTCGGCTGCCGCCTGCTCACATTGAGCCACGAGCGACTCGATGCTTGGGTTACGGGAGTTGCCACGGGCGAAAGGAATGGTGCAATAGGTGCAATAGTAGTTGCAGCCATCCTGTACCTTCAGGAAATAGCGGGTGCGGTTACCACGGGAGCATGAAGGCTGGAAAGTCTTGATCTCCTTGGTCTTCACGCTGTGGTGCTGATGAAGTGCAGAATCTGTCTGCTCCAGATCCTCTCCGTTGGCAGATAGTCCGTTCTCTGCAGCAAACTTCTTAGCCCACGCATCGCTGAGATATTGAATCAAGTGTGCCTTCTCATTGGCTCCTAGCACCAGGTCAACGCCTTCAATCTTGCTCACATTCTCCGATTCCAACTGCGCATAGCAGCCGGTAACGATAACGAAGGCACCAGGGTTCTGGCGCACCATGCGATGAATGGCCTGACGGCACTTATGGTCGGCAACTTCTGTCACCGAACAGGTATTGATGAGACAAATGTCTGCTTTCTCCCCCTTCTGAGCAGTAATGACGCCCATATCTTCGAGCATCTTGCCAAAAGTAGAAGTTTCCGAGAAGTTGAGTTTGCAGCCCAAAGTATAATAGGCAGCCTTTTTGCCTTGGAAGGCACTTGAATCTATCATATATTTATCTTTTTCTTTGTTTCTTTTAAGCTTTTGCCCTTTACCTTTCCCTTCGGCCGGTGACCGTTGGTTCAGGGCGCATTGTTGATTGCTTTTATACCCCAGGGTCTATAAAACGAAAAAGCCGCTAGACCGAAGTCCAGCGGTTGTTTCTCTCATTTTTTCGTTCGTAAGTAATTCTAAATTACTTAACTGAATCAGTAGCAGCTGAATCAGTAGCAGCTGAATCAACAGCAGCAGTTGTGTCTACCTGAGCTGTGTCAGAATCAGCAGAAGCTGTATTCTGAGCTGTTTTGTTACCACATGATGCGAAAGAGATAGCTGCGATAGCTACGAACATAAAAACTAATTTCTTCATTTTCTTTGCTTTTTAAATCTGTAAAACAATCATTCGTTTATTAAAACTGATGCAAAGGTAAGCATTTTTTTGATACGGCGTACTTTTTTTTGTGTTTTTTTTTAGGGGTATTTTGTAACAAAATTACAAACTACTGATATACAGTTAATTACAAAGTGCTAACAAAGGTTAAAGTTTTCGATGTGCTCGGGAACAGCCCAAAATTAACACTTTTCGGTGTTTTTTAGCACAACAAAGGTGTGCGCCAACACCCCTACCAAAGTGAGAGTAGATACATAAAATAAGGTACGCGCGAGGAAAAGAGCAGAAACTTTTCTTCGGAAAGAGCAACTTTTTCATCGAAGAGAGATGATTTTTTCAAGAAGAGAGATGATTTTTCCAAGAAATCGAGCCCAAAAACTTTGCTAGCCGAGAACTTTTTAGTAACTTTGCCCTCAGAAACAGAATCATAAACAAACAAAGATGATACAGCTAAAAGAAAATCGGGGCATTCCCCGCAGCATTCTCCTGATGATGGCCATCATCGCAGGACTCACCGTAGCCAACTGCTACTACAATCAGCCGCTTCTCGAACTGATCCGTCATGATCTGGGCATTACCGAGCAAAGCGCCAACCTCATCACCGTGATTACCCAAATAGGTTACGCACTGGGATTGTTTTTTCTCATTCCCCTGGGTGACATGTTCTCACGCAAGAAGCTCATCCTTGCGAATATGACCATTGCAGCCGTGATGGCCATCGTGATGGCTGTAGCGCAAAACGTATGGATGCTCTGGGGAGCTTCGTTGCTGATTGGTGCCTGTTCCGTGATTCCGCAGTTCTTCATCCCGATAGCAGGACAGTTTTCTGAGCCCAAGAACAAGAGCAGGAATATGGGTATTGTACTCTCCGGACTGCTCACGGGTATTCTTGCCTCGCGAGTAATCAGCGGCTACATCGGCGAATGGCTGGGATGGCGGGAGATGTTTTTCATTGCCGCCCTCGTCATGATTGCCTGCATGGGCGTGATGCTATTGATGATGCCAGAGATGAAGCGCAACTATGTGGGTACCTACAGAGGACTGATGACCACCGTGGCAGAAATCTTCATCCTCCACCCTTCCATCCGCATCTACTCCATCCGTGCCGCCTTCGGTTTCGGCAGCATGATGGCCATCTGGTCCTGCCTCGCCTTTCATCTTGCCCAGCCACCTTTCAGTGCAGGCAGCGACATGGTGGGAATGCTCGGACTTTGCGGAATCATGGGAGCCATGGCGGCAAGTGGCGTAGGAAAGCTGGTTCCTAAGTTCGGCATTCATAAATTCAGCCTGCTTGGAGCAGGCATGCAGATTATGGCCTGGGGAATAGCCTTGCTCTTCGGCGACACCTATGCAGGACTCATCGCAGCCATCATTTTGGTTGATATAGGTCTGCAATGTCAGCAGCTCAGCAACCAGAGCGGTTGTCTGCAGGAGATTCCACAGGCATCCAACCGTGCCAATACCATCTTCATGACAACCTATTTCATTGGCGGTTCACTCGGTACTTTCTGTGCCGGATACGTATGGACCCGCGCCAACTGGCTAGGAGTCTGCATCGTGGGCATTACCTTTGCGTTCATTTCCTTAGCCATCACGCTAAGCAACAAGAAATAAGAATATTGAAAAGAGATTATACTTGCAACAAGCAAGAACACAAAAAGAGATTATATTCCCCACAAAGCAGGAATATAATCTCTTTTGTTTTATTAAGACTGAAGCCAGCTTTTCGCCAGCCAGCCGTCAACTACATTTTTTCCTCACCATACATTTCCTTCCACCAGCTGCCATCATCCTGCAGCCACTTGGCGAACCAGGCAAAGATGGTATCCTGCCACTTGAGGCGCTTCTCATAATCGATGATGTGATGGTCCTGACCATCTACCAACACCATCGCCGTAGGACGGCCGAGGAGTTTCAATGCTGTATAGAGCTGAATACTCTCGCCCACAGGCACATTGTTATCGGCAGTTCCGTGAACAAAAAGCAATGGTGTATGAATCTTATCTGCATTATAAAGTGGACTCTGATCTACGAAGAGATGCTTGTTGGTCCAAGGATACTCGTTAGCCATGGAAACCTCACTGTAATTGTAGCCCCAATAGCCTTCACCCCAATAGCTGGTGTGGTCACTGATGCCGGCATGAGAGATGGCAGCAGCAAAGAGATTGGTCTTGGTCTGAAGATACTGCGTCATGAAACCACCATAGCTGGCACCGATGCAACCTATCTTCTTTCTGTTCACAAAACCATGCTCATCGCAGAAAGCCTGGGTGCTGGAGATAATATCCTCAGCCACACCCTCGCCCGCAGTATCCACATGACGGGCAGAGAACTTCTGACCGAAACCAGTAGCTCCGCTCGGATTCACTACCAGCACCACATAACCCATCGCAGCATATACATGATGAGGATAGCGACTCTGGAACATTCGGGTGGTAGGACTGCATCCGCCATAGTAATTCACCACCATCGGATACTTCTTGGAAGCATCGAAATGAGGTGGCAGATAGTAACGGCAGCAAAGCGTGTCGCCACGAGAGTTCACGAAATTCCAAGCCTTGCACTCGCCCAACTCGATATTCTTCAACAAACGGGCACTGAGATCATCAACAAGCTGAGACTTCTGCGCCTTCAGATTCATCTTGTAGAGTCGGTCGGCATTGGATGCGCTCTGTCCGGAGAACGCCATTTCCGTAGCAGATGATGCAACAGAGAAGCTCTTGATGTTCTCCTCCGGAGTCTTGAGCAATGTAAACTTGCCTGATTTCGGATTGAGCTGGAAGAGATGCATGCAATCCTTATCTTCTGCCGTGAAGTAGATGTTGCCATCTGCCTTACTCCAATCCACACTCTGCACGTTCGGATTGAAATCCTTGGTCAGCGGACGAACTTTCTTATCCGCAAGAGTCATCAGATAGAGCTGGGTATCAATCATACTTGGTGTCTGTCCCTCCTCTACATTCTTTCCGATACCACCGAATGCCTCTGGCGAACCCGTAACGAGAATGCTCTTGCCATCTGGCGAGAACTGGGCGCCATTCAGAAACTCCCCCTTCTCTATCAAAGTCTCCACACTCATATCATTGAGATTGAGACGATAGTAGGAATTAAGAGTGGTTGGACGCTTGGTAAGGCGTTCCTCGCTCTTGCCGATGAGCAGATAGCGGGAATCTGCAGAAATATCGCAGAGATAGACGTTGTGATAGCCGAAAGTGAGCGGCTGGAGAACACCCGACGCCAAATCAAACTTGGCAAGATAGCTACGGCTTCGCCATCCTGGTTGACGGTCATCAGGCTCCTTCACATCATACACCTGCGCATCTTTCTTTCTGCCCTCGGTATAAAGAGTGTAGATAAGCGTCTTCTCATCGGGAGTAAACTGGAACCATCCGTCTGGAATATTGGCAGCCAACACTTCGCGATCCATATTGAGCGGATTGATGGTGATGAGCTGCAGCTCGCCATCTGCCTTGCCTTCGCCGGCAATAGAGCTGTCGCTCGCCTTCTGGGTAAAGTACATCTTGTTGGTACGAGGCATCCATCTTACGCTCTCTTCGAAAGAAGCTACCACCTTGTTGGTCTGACTGTTTCGCAATTCGTTGATGCTATGATTCTTGCCCTGTCTATCTACCCAAGTCTTGCGCACTATCATAAACTTGCCGTTCGGCGACATCTGAACACTTGCATAGTTAGGCATGCAGATCACATCGTATATATTGAATGCGCGCTTGGTGCTGGCAGCAGATTCTCCTACACTGAGCTGCTTGCCATCGGCTGCGGTAATGCTGATCTTGAAATCCTTGTCAGATGACTCAGTGAGGTACTTAATCACCACTGTATGACTAGATGGCATTAAGGTAGTTTCTGCCTTGTCGCCATTCACGGTCACCTGCTCTCCATCAACGAAGAGGCGATATTGCTTCAAGCCCTTCACCTTGATAGTAGCCTTGGTACGGCTGGTATTTGATACGGTGAAAGAAGCCAGGTGAATTGCATTCTGCTTGCTATCCGCCAAAAGCTGGGATGCAGCCACCTCTTTTCCATTATTCAATAAAGTAAACGAAAGTGGAGAGTCGAGCACACTCTCCATCGAAAATTTCTCACCCTTCACATTCACGCTATCCGCCATCCAAGGGGTAGCCACAGGATAAGGGCCGGCATGCTTCAGCTTCTGCACTTCGATGGTCTCGGCATTCGCAGAAAGCGACAAGCCGAGCGAAGCACAGAGAACAGCACTAAAAGTAAGAGCCTTAAGGCTCATGGTTGTTGTTTTCATCATGATTTTATGTATATCTTTTATCTGTTCGATTCAATTTTTTCCTCTTTCAAAAAGCATTATAGTTTGATGGCAAATTCGATGCCTGTAGGAGCAACCGAGAGACTGAGGTTATCGTTCACCCCATTCTTCATTTCCAACTCCCCATCCATTTCCTTTGCTTTCTTCTTTTTCTTTCCCAGAAGCCAGTCACCCAGCAGATAGCCAGCCTCAGCAGAAGCTACACCAATGGCGGCACCTGCCATTACATCACCCCAGTGATGGCGATTTCGTCTTACTCTATCCACCGCCACGGTAGTAGCCACAGCATAACCTGCTACACCAATCCAAGGCGAAGCCTTACGGTATTCATGCATCAGGACCGTGGCTCCAGAAAAGGCGACAGAGGTATGCCCCGAAGGAAACGAATGATTGTCCGTTCCATCTGGACGTTTCTCATGGATAGTATGCTTCAGTGAATATGTCACGGCAGCATTCACACCAAATGCCAGTACCTGGGCACCGATTCTTCGCTGCCAAGTACTTTCAGCCTCCACTCCACACGCCTTCAATCCAAAGACGGCAATGGTAGGAACAAAGCGAAGAACATCATCAATGCCGTCGCCATGATAACGCTTGTCCTGGGAGTAAACTGGAAGTACCATCAGCATACTCAAAGCTATTATAATCAACTTTTTTTTCTTCATGCGTACAAAGGTACTGCAAAAAATAGAATTTCCTGCTACTTCATCCCCAGAAAAGAAAGAAAACCTACCAATATTATATCTTTTTAAACAAAATATCTAACATTTATATAGGAAAACTAGAGTTTTTTTTGTAATTTTGCAGTCAAAATAGATAGAAGCGAGAAACAACCCAAAAGATTGTTCAATACACACTTCGATTGCTTGATGCAAGAGATTAATAAATACACATTATTATATATATAGGATAAAATGAAGAAACAGACCCAAGCCATTCATTTGGAATATGAGCGCCGCGATGCCTACGATTCGCTGAGCGTACCAGTATATAACACCCTCGCCTACGAATTTGACAATGCTGCCATCATGTCGGAGGCATTTACAGACAAAATCAAGGCTCCTGATTACTCGCGAGTAGAAAACCCTACGGTTACCAATCTGGAGCGACGTGTGGCTGCATTGACAGATGCCGCTCACGCCACTGCGTTCAACTCAGGCATGGCTGCCATCAGCAATACCCTCATGTCGCTGGCGGCACAAGGCAAGAACATCGTCACCTCGAAGCATCTCTTCGGTAATACCTATGCGCTGCTCGTGGCTACCCTGCGCCGTTTTGGCGTAAAGGTCCGCCTACGCGATTTAACCAATATCGAGGCTGTGCGTGAGGCTATCGACGACGACACCTGTTGCGTATTCCTTGAAATTCTGACCAACCCACAGTTGGAGGTTGCCGATTTGAAGGCTATTTCAGAAGTGGCTCACGAGAAGAATGTGCCTTTGGTGGTAGATTCTACCGTGATTCCTTTCACCCAATTTTCAGCAAAGAGCTTGGGTGTGGATATCGAGGTAGTTTCCAGTTCCAAGTATGTAAGCGGTGGTGCAACCTCGCTCGGCGGTCTGGTCATCGACTACGGAACTCCTTACAACGGCGATTTCGCCAAGCGTCTCTATGGAGAAATGC
>CAKQCH010000045.1:0-18830 GCA_934216735.1 uncultured Prevotella sp. | reverse complement strand
TCCTTGATGCGCTTGTTGATGACAGGCATGTTCATCAGGAGTCGGGCACGGTTGGTCTGGATATGTGGGAACACTTCCTTTCTTACAATCTTGTCTACCACGAGCGGAACGGCGAAGAGGATGTCGGGCTGAATCTCTGCCAGCGCCTCTGAGATGAGCGATGGGCTCGGCAGGCGGGTGAGGAAGAAGATGTGGTTGCCTTCTACGATGTTGTAGAGGAACTCAGTCATCAGTCCGTACATGTGTGCCATCGGCAGGGTAGAGAGGATGTTGCAGTTCTTGCTTATCTTAGGTCGCACCGTGTCGATGAGATAGTCGAGGTTGCCCCAGAGTGCCCTGTAGGGCAGCATCACACCCTTCGAGAACCCTGTGGTTCCGCTGGTGTAGTTGATCATCGCCAGTTCTTCCGGATCATCCACGTGATACTTTACGTGCTCTGCCCTGAAATACTTAGGGTATTTGTGGCCGAACATGGCGTTGAGGTTCTCACGCGCGTAGGTCAGCTTTTCTGAACGGGAGATGACGAGCGAATTATCTGGCAGATAGATGATGCCTTCCAGTGTAGGCATCTCTTCGGGGTTGATTTCCGTAGCCACCACATCGCCCACGAAGAGCAGTTTGCTCTCGCTGTGGTTCACGATGTTGTGAATCTGCTCAGGCTTAAATTCGTTCTGTATAGGTACGACGATGGCACCGTAAGTAATAATGGCCAGGAAGGCTACTGCCCACTGGCTACTATTTCTTCCGCAGACGGCAATCTTGTCGCCCTTCTTCACATCGCTGTTTTCAAACAGGATGTGCAGTTTCTCAATCTTTCTAGCAACATCGTGGTATTGCAGGGTGGCTCCCTTGTAATCGGTGAGCGCATCCAGATTCCAGTTCTTGATGATGCTTCTCTCAATATACGAGTTAAAACTTGGTATTGAATTCATTGCACAATTTACAAAATTTTGTGCAAAGATACGGAAAATACTGCACACTACAAAAAAATATGTGCGTTATTTTGAGTGTAAAGGCAAATTAATTGCAAAACTAAGAAAAAAGGATAAGTTTCATCCCATTATTACCATTTGAAGTTGGCAATAATGGGATGATTTCTATTCATATCTCATCGATTTGGCTGGATGGATATGCGAGATGAGGTAGCTTGGGGCTACGAGCATGAACACGCTGATGAGCAGGGTGGCTACATTCAGCGCCACGATGAAGAGCCAGTTGAACTCTACGGGCACCGTACTTACGTAGTAAGTCTGCGCATCGAGTTTTAGCACCCCTGTGAAATACTGCACTGCTAGAATTGCCAGGGCGATGATGTTGCCCAGCAGCATTCCCTTGCCGATGATGAATACGGCAAACCAGAGGAAGGTGTGGCGGATGGTGCGGTTGCGGGCACCCAAGGCCTTGAGTACGCCAATCATCGAGGTGCGTTCCAGAATGATGATGAGCAGTCCGCTGATCATGGTTACGCCTGCCACGATGAGCATCAGGGCGAGGATGATCCACACGTTGAGGTCCATCAGTCCGAGCCACTGGAAGATGTTCGGATTCAAGTCCTTGATGGTGGCACTGCTGTAGGTTTCGCCATAATGGTCTACGGTGCGGTTCACCTTATTTATAATATAGTCTTCCGTCTCGTTGAGTTTTTCGAAATCGTTCACCGTCAGTTCGGCTCCGCTGGTCTGGTCGTCCATCCATCCGTTTAGTTTCACGGCGGTATAGAGGTCTGTGTAGACCATCGTCTCGTCGTATTTCTTCAGATTGGTCTGATAGATGCCCTGGATGGTGAAGCGTCGCATTCTCACTCCGTTGTCGTCGATGAAATAGGCGAAGATTCTTTCTCCGTTCTTCAGCTTCAGCTTGTCGGCCATCAGCTTGGAAATCAGGATTTTGTTGTGACTTGCCTTGTCGTCAAACTTCGGTATGCTTCCTTCCACCATGTTCTGGTGGATGAAGGTGGAGTCAAACTCCGGTCCCACGCCCTTGAAGGCAACGCCCAGGAAGTCGCTATCGGTTTTGAGGATTCCTTCCTTCATGGCGAATCGCTGCACGTGTTTCACGCCCGGAATCTTGCGGAGCACGCCCATCATGGAGTCGTTCATTACCACGGGATACTGGTTCTGCTGCTGCAGGGTCATGAAATCCGCTACCTGTATGTGGCTTCCGAATCCCACCACCTTGTCGCGGATGGTATGCTTGAATCCCAGCACCACGCATACCGACATGATCATGATGGCAAGTCCGATGGCAACGCCAGCGGTGGCTATATGGATAGCAGGGCGAGAAACTTTACGTTTATCGCCCTGGTCGCTATACAATTTCTTTGCTATAAATAGAGGAAAATTCATATCTTACAGTCCTTCGTCTTCCACTCTTCCCGGATAAGCCTCAAGTGCCTTGGCAAGCACTATCAATGCTCTGTTCAGGTCGTCCTTCTTCAACACGTATGCCATACGCACCTGGTTTCTTCCGGCTCCAGGAGTGGTGTAGAAACCGGAGGCTGGCGCCATCATCACGGTTTCGCCCTCGTAATCAAACTCTTCCAGGCACCAGCGGCAGAACTTATCTGAATCGTCGATAGGCAGTTTTGCCACGGTATAGAAGGCACCCATTGGAATTGGGGAGTATACGCCAGGAATACGGTTGAGTCCGTCAATCAGGCACTTACGGCGCTCCACATACTCATCGTATACATCGCGATAGTACTCCTCAGGCGCATCGAGCGAAGCCTCGGCTACAATCTGACCGATGAGTGGAGGAGAGAGACGTGCCTGGCAGAACTTCATCACCGCCTTGCGGATCTCGGCATTCTTGGTAATCAGGGCACCCACACGGATACCGCACTCGCTGTAACGTTTAGACACGGAGTCGATGAGCACGGTGTTCTGCTCGATGCCTTCCAGGTGCATCGCACTGATGTATGGGCTGCCGGTGTAGATGTACTCACGATATACCTCATCAGAGAAGAGGTAGAGGTCGTACTTCTTCACCAGATCGCGAATCTGGTTCATCTCTCTGCGGGTATAGAGATAGCCCGTAGGGTTGTTAGGGTTGCAGATCAGGATGGCACGGGTGTGCTCGTTGATCAGCTCCTCAAACTTCTCCACCTTAGGCAGCGAGAAACCCTCCTCGATGGTAGTGGCGATGGTACGGATCTTGGCACCCGCCGAGATGGCGAACGCCATATAGTTAGCGTATGCTGGTTCTGGCACGATGATTTCATCTCCCGGGTTCAGACAGCTCATGAACGAGAAGAGCACGGCTTCAGAACCTCCCGATGTGATGATGATGTCATCGGCAGTAACATTGATGTTGAATTTCTTGTAATAATCTACCAGCTTCTCACGATAACTGAGATAGCCCTGGCTTGGAGAATACTCCAGGATGGTGCGGTCGATGTGCTTGAGCGCATCGAGACCACATTGAGGAGTAGGGAGGTCTGGCTGACCGATATTGAGGTGATAGACCTTAACTCCACGTTTCTTTGCTGCGGCAGCCAGAGGAGCCAGCTTTCTGATAGGTGACTCAGGCATTTCGAGGCCGCGTACTGATATTTCAGGCATCTTTTAAAAATTCTATCTGTTAATTATCCATAGCGAGGGTTGCGGAATCGTCTGCATCGAATTCGTAATCGTCTGCATCGCATGCGAAATCGAGCAGTTCGAAATCGCAACTTTTCGCAATTCGCTTGCAAAGGTAAGCAATTTCATTGAAAAATCGTAATAGATTGGGTTAAAAAATCATTTTTTAGTAAAAAACTCTTTATTCTGTTGTTCTTCTGCATTCTTTTTTATAACTTTGCATCACAATTGCGCCTTTTCCGGGCTACCTTATATAATAAGGTAAAGGAGGACAAGAGTAGAAAATAAACGAAAATTAAAATAAATAAGAAAAGGAAAAGAAATTATGAGAAGTAGAACAAGCACTTGGTTTGAGACTAAAGTTAAATATCAGAAGACCATGGAAGATGGTTCAGAGAAGGTTGTATCTGAGGCTTACGTTGTGGATGCCTTGAGCTTCACCGAGGCTGAGAGTGCCATCATCGACGAGATGTCTGTTTACGTGAGTGGCGAGTTGAAGGTGAGCGGTATCGGCAAGGCTTGCTATGGCGAGATTTTCTTCAGCGACCTGGATGATGACGACAAGTGGTACAAGGCTAAGTTGCAGTTTATCACCATCGATGAGAAGAGTGAGAAGGAGAAGCGTTCTAACGTTACTTACCTGGTTCAGGCTAAGTCATTGGCTCGTGCCTTGCGCTATATCGACGAGGTGATGGGCAAGACCATGATTGATTACGACATCGTGGGTCTCAACGAGACCAAGCTGATGGATGTATTCGAGCACCACGCTCCTGGCGAGAAGAAGGAGGAGAAGAACGACGTTCCTGAATACGAGGAGCAAAAATAATTGAACTATGTATGATGTAAAAGGAAATCTTCATGAGGTGTTGGGCTGTTTGCCTGCCGGTGTCCGTCTGGTGGCCATCAGCAAGTTTCATCCCAACGAGTATATTGAGGCTGCTTACGCCGAAGGTCAGCGCATCTTCGGCGAGAGCCATGAGCAGGAGCTTTCCAAGAAGGTGGAGACCCTGCCTAAGGATATAGAGTGGCATTTCATAGGTCATCTTCAGACCAACAAGGTGAAGTACATCGCCCCTTATATCTCCATGATTGAGTCGGTGGATAGCTTGAAACTGATGAAGGAGATTAACAAGCAGGCGGCGAAGCACGACCGCGTGGTGAAGATTCTTCTGGAGCTTCATATTGCCGAGGAGGATACGAAATCGGGATTGTCACTGGATGCCTGCCGCGAGCTTCTGGAAGCTGGTGAGTGGCGAGAGTTGTCTCATGTTCAGATTTGCGGTTTGATGATGATGGCATCGAATACGGACGATGAGCAGCAGATAGCCAGTGAGTTTGATGCTGCCGCCCGGTTCTTTGATGAGGTGAAACAGAAGTATTTCGCCGATTCTCCTGCCTTCTGCGAGCGCAGTTGGGGCATGAGTCACGACTATCACATTGCCGTAAAGCACGGCAGCACGATGGTTCGTGTGGGTACCACCATCTTCGGGCCTAGGGTATATTAAGATTCAGATAAAGATCTAGATTACGATTTAGATAATGATTTTGATAAAACTTCTATCTGCCACTGGCGGATAGAAGTTTTATCTGTTTTTAGAAAATTACTTTCTTTAGAAAATCACTTTCTTTCCTTTGTTTGTGATATACAGATGCCCCTTCTTCGGGGTCTGCACGCTGCGGCCTTCCAGGTCGAAGTATTTCGTTGGCTGGTTGTCTTCATCCATCGTGATGCCCTTGACGGCGGCATCGGCAGCGAAATCCTTCAGGTAGTCGAAGGTTACCATGCCAGTGGCTTCATCCTTCTTGATGTTGTAGAGAGGACGGGTGGTCAGGGTGCTCCAGTTGAACTTCACCTGGGTGAGACTGTTGATGTCCTTGCCGTCTTCGCCTGCGTTATAGGCTGGGAACGGGTCGTTCTGAAGACTCAGGGTATATTCATCCCAGGTATGCTTGTAGGTATTGTTGTCGCCACAGTTTGCCTGGTTGATAACGAGACCATCGGCAGGCACCACCATTACTCTTGGCATACCTTTTTCGTCGTTAGGAAAATCGCCCAGACTTACAGTGTTTTTGTCGGCATAGTCGATGCGCCATACCAGCATGCCATATCCCGTGAGATACTTGTACCAGCCCTCGTTGCGGATGTTCTGGAGCAGCAGGAATTCGCCCTGGGCTCTCTCCTTCAAGTTGTTTCTGGTCTGGTCGCTCACGCTGCCCGTTGTGTAGTTCGGATTGACGAAGAAGTTTTCATCGTTCACGTCGGCATCAATCTTATAGGCCTTCGATGCCACATCGTATGGCTCCAGGGTTATCTGCGCAGCTTCCGTAGGACTTAGCGTGATAGGGTCTACCCATCCCATCATCATCTTCTCCCATGGGGTGTATGGGGTAGGGCGATAGCCATCGTAGGTGTATTCGCCTGCATCCATCAGATCCCAGAATTCCGGACTCTGGTTGTCGGATGTATTGGCTGGGGATTGGGTTGGATAATGGTCTGGCAAGCCCAGGGTGTGGGAGAACTCGTGGCAGAAAAGACCGATGCCGTTAATCTGGTAGAGGCCATTCTTTGTATCTGATGGCTTGCCGTTCAGCTCGTTGTTGATGCCGTAGCGTGAGAAATTCTTGCCATCGCACTTCAATATGCCTTGCTTCTTGCCGTATTCGTCGTAGCGGTAGAAAGTGGTGGTTCCCGATTTCGGCCAGAGACAGTTGGCTTCATTGCCCGAAATGCTCTCGGAATAGCCGGCGTAGATGATGTATACTAGGTCTACGACGCCATCGCCGTCAGAATCATATTTCGAGAAATCCACCTTGCTGTCTATTTTGGCGCATGCCTCGCCCAACATCTGGTCGTTGCCCTGGTCGATGTCGCTGCTGTTTCTGTTTTTTCCGTAATAGGCGTAGCTTTCGCTCATGGTGACAGGGCCCACCACATCAAACTGAGGAGTGAACTTTCCTTCGCTACAGAACTTGAAGTATTCTCTTACTGATCCATAATTGGTGTGTTCGGATTTCTGGGAATATACGGCTGCATCGGCCTCCGGAGCTGCTTCGCCCATCTCGGCGTTGAGATAGTGGTTGAAGGTGGCCACAGGGTTGCTGCTCTTGAATTTCAAATCAGGGAATTCAACGAGGATGACCAATGCCTTGGGACTGCCCGTATGTGGGAAGTATCTGTTTTGGGCGTTGATGCCGCTGGCTCTGCTGGCTTGATTTGCCTGAAATTCCTGATAAGCCTGATTAACCAGGTTGGCTTTGATTTGGCGTGCCTGCATCGCAGCGGAGTATTGTGCCTGAAGTTCCTCGATGGTTGTTTTTTCGTATTTTCCGCTGTCGTTGAGTTTAAGAGGGGTACCATCGGTGGTGATGTAATAGCAGAAGTTTTCATCGCCAAAGCGTGAAGCTGAGACGATGCTGCCGTCGGCGAGTTGAACCTGGCAGATGCCCGGTTGTGCCTTTGCCGCGAACATGGAAGTGGCTGACAGCAAGGCAAAAGCTAAGCTTAGTATTGTTCTTTTCATTTTTTTGTTTATTCAAGTTGGGTTATTTGAACCTTTTTTATTCAAGCTGTTTTATTTAAAATAATATTGTCCCTTTTTCTGAGTCTGGTTTCCGAATTCGATGGCGTGATGCGGACAGTGGTGATAGCAGGTGAAGCAGGTGAGGCAATCCTTGTGGTGCAACCACTCGGGATATTCTCCGTGACCGCCCTTGATATCGCCCACGGGACAGACGTTGGCGCAGATGCCACATTTCACACACTTGTCTTTTTCTACATGGAATCGCTTGTCGGTGATGAGCACGTTCTCGAAGAAACCGCCCACTACCTTGGTGAAGAACCATGGGATAGGTCCTTTTACCAATCGATTGACACCTTCTTTCCGGTCGAAAATCTCCTCGCAAATCACGGCAAGTTCCTGAGCCGATTTCGATTTCTTCCAGATTTCCTTCTCATTAGGGTCTACATCCATAAAGGGAAGACCCACGTAGGATTCCGGCATAATGAGGGAGTAGGAGGAAGATACCTTCGTGATGCCCAGGGTTTGAAGCGACGGATTCTGAGAGATAACTTCGTTCAGGTTCTCGATGGTGAGCCCGATGCTGTCGCCCGCCGTACAAACGCAAAAGGCGAAAGGCTGATTTCTGGCTGAGGCCGATGAAGCCTTGCTTTCTGCTGAGGCCGAATTTCTTTCAGCATCCGGTTCTTCCCTCTGAACCTTCATCTTTCCGATAAACTCCCTTACCAGCTTGGGAACCCTCCAGCCGTGTACGGGGAAAACGAATCCGAGCCGTTCATTCTCTTTCAGAATAAACGGCTCGGCTAATGTATGGCTTGAATCATCAGCCCTCATGTAGGGAGCGATGGAAATCAAGTCTTCATGAGTAGCCGACGCCAGTTTTGACGCCGCCCACTTCGTATTTCCTGTTCCTGAGAAATAAAATATCATGCTTATTTCTTTTCATTCATCACACCCTCAATGTAGATGCGTGACATCTCCACATTGCCATTGGTGCGAATGGTGATACTCTTCTTGAAGTGGCCAGGGAACATGCCCTTGCCATTGTAGGTTACGCTGATCTGCCCCTTCTGACCAGGAGCGATAGGCTGCTTGGTGTAAGAAGGCACCGTGCAACCGCAGCTGGCGATGGCCTGATTGATAACGAGAGGCTTGTTGCCCACGTTGGTGAAGGTGAATGTAGCCTTCTGAACTGGCGAAGTCTCCTCAAAGGTGCCAAAGTTGTGTACCACCTTTTCAAACTTGATCTCTGCCTGGGCAGAGGCGCTTGTTACCATGGCTACAAGCATGGTCAGAGCCAATATGATTCTTTTCATTTTATATCCTTTCTTATCTTTAGATTTCTTTTATCTATTTGGATGCAAAATTACATATAAAGTTTAGTATATCGCCACTTTTTTACATTATTTATAAAATAAGTGGCGATATTTATTAATTAGCAACGAATTTTAGAGCTTGGCAAGGAACTGTCCCGTCAAACTCTCTCGGCAGGCTGCCACTTCCTCGGGAGTTCCTTCCACCACCAGGTTGCCACCCTTGTCGCCGCCTTCAGGTCCCAGGTCGATGATGTAGTCGGCACATTTGATTACATCAAGATTGTGCTCGATGACCACCAGCGAATGACCCCTTTCTATCAGGGCATTGAAGGCGTGCAGCAGACGCTTGATGTCGTGGAAGTGGAGACCCGTGGTTGGCTCGTCGAAGATGAAGAGCGTTGGTGCTTGCTCCTCCTTGCTGATGAAATAAGCCAGTTTCACGCGCTGGTTCTCGCCGCCCGAAAGCGTGCTCGAACTCTGTCCCAGTTTGATATAGCCCAGTCCCACATCCTGCAGCGGCTTCAGTCGGCTCACGATGGTGCGGCAGAAGTCGAAGTCGCCCTCATGGAGCTGGTTCTTCTCGTCGCTGAAGAACTCGATGGCCTCGTTCACGGTCATGTTGAGCACATCGTTGATGTTCTTTCCTGCCACGTGCACCTCCAGGATGTCGTGCTTGAATCGCTTGCCCTTGCATGCCTCGCAGGTCAGCGTCAGGTCGGCCATAAACTGCATCTCGATGGTTACGTATCCCGCACCCTTGCATTCCTCGCATCTTCCGCCCTCGGTGTTGAAGGAGAAATACTGCGGCGTGAAGCCCATCTGCTTGGCGAGCGGCTGGTTGGCAAAGAGACTTCTGATGGCATCGTATGCCTTCAGATAGGTGGCAGGGTTGCTGCGGGTGCTCTTGCCGATAGGATTCTGGTCTACGAACTCCACGTGCTTGATGGCGTCCACGTCGCCCTCCATCGATGTATATTCGCCCGGAGCATCAGCCACCAGGTCCAGCTTTCTGCGCATTGCCGGGTAGAGGATGCCCTTGATGAGCGAACTCTTTCCCGATCCTGATACGCCAGTTACCACGGTGAATACGTTGAGCGGAATCTTCACGTCGATGCCACGCAGATTGTTCATCCGGGCGCCCTTGATTTCGATGAATCGGTTCCAGATGCGATGGCTCGATGGGCGGTCGATGGTTTCGTGGTGCGTGAGATACTGGATGGTGTGACTCTCGGGATATTTCTCCAGCAACGCCTGCTGCTCGGCAGGGTCGGTGGTGGAATATTCTGAATGCGGACCGGCATATACCAGTCTGCCGCCCAAGCGTCCGGCATCCGGACCGATGTCTATCAGATAGTCGGCAGCCCGCATAATCTCCTCGTCGTGCTCCACCACTACCACGGTATTGCCCAGCTCCTGCAACTCTCGCAACACCTTGATCAGTCGGTCGGTGTCACGGCTGTGGAGTCCGATGCTCGGCTCATCCAGGATATACACGCTACCCACCAGCGAAGAACCCAGGTTGGTGGTCAGGTTGATGCGCTGGCTTTCACCTCCCGAGAGGGTATTCGACAGTCGGTTGAGCGTAAGATAGCCCAAACCCACATCCAGCAGGAATTGCAGGCGATGGGTAATCTCGGTGAGCAGGCGCTTGGCTATCTCCTTTTCGTTATCCGATAGTTCCAGGTTTCTGAACCAGGCGCTGAGGTTCACGATTGACATCTCCACCAGTTCGGTGATGCTCTTTCCGCCAATCTTCACGTAGTTCGCCTCCTTTCTGAGTCGGGTGCCGTGGCAGTCGGGGCACACGGTCTTGCCTCTGAATCGGCTCAGCATCACGCGGTATTGAATCTTATACTGGTTTTCCTTCACCATTCTGAAGAACTCGTCGATGCTCACACGGTCGTGCGGATCACGTTCTTTTTCCGATGGCAGTCCGTGCCAGAGCCAGTCTTTCTCCTGCTGCGTCAGTTCGTAGTACGGCTTGAAGATAGGGAATTTGTAAGGTTCCGCCCGGCGGATGAATTCCTTGAGCCACATGCCCATCTTCTCGCCACGCCAGCACACCACGCAACCGTCGTAGAGGCTCAGCGAAGTGTTAGGAATCACGAGTTTCTCGTCGATGCCGATGACGCTTCCGAAGCCCTCGCAGGTAGGGCAGGCGCCCAGCGGCGAATTGAAGGCAAACATATTGTCGGTAGGTTCCTCGAATTTCATGCCGTCGGCTTCAAATCGGGTGGAGAAGTCGTAGCAGATGTTGCTTGGCGGGAAGACGAGTCGGCAGGCGCCGTCGCCCTCGTAGAAGGCGGTTTCGGCAGAGTCGAAGAGTCGGCTGATATCATCCTTCTCGTCGCTCACCGATGCTCGGTCGATAACGAGATAGATTTCCCGGTTCTGCTCATTCAGCATCTGGGTGAGTTCTTCACCGCTTGCATCCAGAAGCTCCTTGTTTTCAGAATTCTCATCGCCAGTTTCCAGGAAATCCTCTATTCTGATGAATTCACCCTTCTGCATGATGCGGGCATAACCCTCCTGCATGTACATCTCCAACTGCTCTCTGAGGGTGCGGTCTTCTATGACATGGATTGGGGCGAGGATTACGAACTTGGTGCCCTTGGAATACTGTCGGGTGCAGGCCAGGATATCCTCCGTGGTATGCCGTTTCACCTCCTGTCCGCTGATAGGCGAATAGGTTTTTCCGATGCGGGCGAAAAGCAGTCGCAGGTATTCGTAAATCTCTGTGCTGGTGCCCACGGTGGAGCGTGGGTTGCGGGCTATCACCTTCTGTTCGATGGCGATGGCTGGCGGCAATCCCTTGATGAAATCACACTCAGGCTTGGTCATTCTTCCCAAGAACTGACGGGCGTAGGAAGACAGCGACTCCACGTAGCGGCGCTGGCCCTCGGCGTATAGGGTATCGAAAGCCAGAGAAGATTTTCCCGACCCGGAAACTCCCGTAATGGCAACGAATTGGCCCTGCGGAATCTTCACGTCGATATTCTTCAGGTTGTTGGCTCTCGCCCCTTTAATTTCTATATATTTATCTTTTGGCATTTTCTTTATTCTTCTTTTTTCCTTTCCCTTATTCGTGGTGATACGGTTCTCCTTTTATAATGGTGCAAGCGCGATAGAGCGCTTCGGTGAAGATGAGCCTCACCATCTGGTGGGAGAATGTCATCTTCGAGAGCGAGATTTTTTCGTTGGCGCGGTCGTACACTGCCTGCGAGAAGCCGTAGGGGCCGCCAATCACGAACACGAGTCTTCGGGCAGTGGCCTGCTTGCGCTCTATCCACTTGGCAAACTCGATGCTGCGGAACTCCTGTCCGTGCTCATCCATCAGCACCACGGTATCCGAAGGCTGAATCTGCTTCAGAATCAGTTCACCCTCCCGTTCCTTCTGCTGCTGTTCGCTGAGGCTCTTGGTATTCTTGAGCTCCGGGATGGTGGTGATGTTGAAGGGCATGTAGTGGGTGATGCGCTCGGCATAATCCTTGATGCCCGCCACGAAATGCTTGTTCACGGTCTTTCCGACCAATATCAATTCTGTCTTCATTTCCTTAACAGTAAACTATAAACTATAACTTCTAAGCTCTAAACTCTAAGCTCTTAACTCTTATAGTATCCTTTCTCCTCCAGTTTCGGGTTCTTCGGGAACCAGCCTTTCTCGCAGCGATGCTTCTGCTCGAAAAGCTCGCCGATGCTCCATAGGCACGAGGCACCCAGCACGCCCAGCAGTGCCGAGCAGAGCACGTTGGCAACCAGGAAGGCTGCACCCACGCTGATGATTCCACACACCAGAAACACCCACCAGTAGCGGGTGCCCGTATGATACTCAACCTTGATAACGATAGGGTGGAAGAGCCCTATTATTAAAAAGGTGGAAACGGCGATGATCACGCCCGTATAATATAATTCCATAAGCCTTTTTTAATTTCATTTCTTTTTCAATGTGCAAAAATACAAAAAAAACTCCAATCTTGTTTGGTTTCTCAAATATTTTATTTATCTTTGTACGCAAAAAGAGAAATATTGTGCTGTTTTCGGGCACAACCCTCTGATTGAACTATAATTAATAACAAAATAGAATCAAACTATGGCTAATAACGCAGAATTGATTAAGCAGTGTGAAGAAAGAGCACAGCAGTGGCTCACACCTGCATTCGACGAAGAAACTCGTAAAGAAGTTAAGGCAATGCTCGAGGCTGAGGATAAGTCAGCACTCGTTGATGCCTTCTATCAGAACTTGGAGTTCGGTACTGGTGGCTTGCGCGGCATCATGGGCGCAGGTACCAACCGCATGAACAAGTATATCGTTGGTATGGCTACTCAGGGCTTCGCTAACTACATCCTCAAGGCTTTCCCTGGCGAGGAGAACCTTTCTGTAGTGGTAGGTCACGACTGCCGTAACAACTCCCGTCTCTTCGCTGAGACCGTAGCTGCCATCTTCTCTGCCAATGGCATCAAGGCTTATCTCTTCGAGAGCCTCCGTCCTACACCAGAGATTTCTTTCGCCATCCGTGAGCTCGGCGCCAAGGCTGGTGTCAACGTAACTGCTTCTCACAACCCTAAGGAGTACAACGGTTACAAGGCATACTGGAGCGACGGTGCTCAGGTTTTGGCTCCACACGATACGGGTATCATCGAGGAGGTGAACAAGGTGACTATCGACCAGGTGAAGTTCGAGGCTAACTGGGATTTGATCAAGATTATCGGTGGTGAGATGGATTACGACTATATGACAGCCGTTCACTCGGCAATGATCGACCAGGATGTTATCAACCGCCAGAAGGACCTCAACATCGTTTATTCTGCCATGCACGGCACAGGTCGCGTTATCGTGCCTCTCTGCCTGCGTTCTTGGGGCTTCCAGAACATCAATGTAGTGCCTGAGCAGATGGTTGTAGATGGCAACTTTCCAACAGTGGTTTCTCCTAACCCGGAGAATGCTGAGGCTATGACCCTCGGTATGAAGCTCGGTACCAAGTTGAACGCTGACCTCGTGGTTGCTACCGACCCAGACGCTGACCGTCTTGCCATCGTTTGCCGCGACGACAAGGGCGAGTGGATGATCATCAATGGTAACCAGACAGCCATGATGTTCTGCTACTACATCATCGAGAACAAGAAGAAGTTGGGCAAATTGAAACCAACAGACTTCCTCGTTAAGACCATCGTAACTACAGAGGTTATCGCCGAGATTGCCAAGAAGAACAACGTAGAGTTGCGCGACTGCTACACCGGTTTCAAGTGGATTGCACGTGAGATTGCCATCTCTGAGGGCAAGCAGCAGTACATCGGTGGTGGTGAGGAGAGCTTCGGCTTCTTGCCATACGATAAGGTACGCGATAAGGATGCTCCTGCTTCTATCTGCCTGATTTGCGAGATTGCAGCCTGGGCTAAGGATCAGGGCAAGACTCTCTACGACCTGTTGATGCAGATTTACGCAGAGTATGGCTTCAGCAAGGAGTTCACTGTTAACGTGGTTCGCCCAGGTAAGACTGGTGCTGACGAGATTAAGCAGATGATGGCAGACTTCCGTGCCAACCCTCCACAGGAGTTGGGTGGCAGCAAGGTGGTTACCTGGAAGGACTACCAGAGCCTGGAGGCTAAGCATGCTGACGGCAGCGTAGAGAAGCTCGATATGCCTGCTACAAGCAACGTGCTCCAGTGGTTCTGCGATGACAACACCAAGGTGAGTGTTCGCCCATCAGGTACAGAGCCTAAGATTAAGTTCTATATTGAGGTTAAGGATCCTTCATTCAAGTGCGCTGGCTGCTACAACCGCTGCACAGCTGCTGCAATGGATAAGATTGAGGCCATCAAGAAGAGCTTGAAGCTGGATTAAAAGATATTTTTTGGGTGCATTATTAGGGGACATGATAATGCGCATTTTTTCGGCGAGGGGTCATCCTGACCTCTCGCCATTTTGATTTTTCGAACGTTATAGATTTGATTTATGAATAATAAGAAAAGAAAGATCATCAGTTTGGGACTCTTGCTCCTGCTTGTACCTTCTGCCGGCTATGCCCAGGGCTATAGCTGCGGAAACGTGGGGCTGTTCTGCTCGCCCGATACCCTGCGAGGGGCTCAGCTGGGCGCCTTCTCCAGTGTGGTTTACAAGCAGATGAGGGGACTCAGCCTGGCTGGCGTCATCAACTCCGTGGGCGGTGATATGCGGGGCGTTCAGATTTCGGGCGTATCCAATGTGGTGAAGGGAGGCAACGGCGTGCAGCTGTCTTTGTTCAATAACGTTTCCTCCTCGCCATTCCGCGGCGTGCAGATCAGCGCACTCTCTAATGTCTCCATGGGCATGAAAAGGGGACTGCAGATTGCTTCCGCCAACGTAAGCTCCTCGTATATGCGCGGCTTGCAGGTGGGCGGATACAACTATGCCGATACCCTCAACGGTTCGCAGATAGGCATCCTCAATGTCTGCGTGAGCCATCCGAGAGGCGTGCAGATTGGCGTCATCAACTATAGCCGCGATACCGTGGCGCACAAGATAGGTCTCGTCAACGTGAACCCCAATACCCGCATCGATTACATGCTCTATGGCGGTTCTGCCACCAAAACCAACTTCGCCGTGCGCTTCCGCAACCGCTCTACCTATAATATATTAGGCATCGGCACCCATTATTTCGGATTGGACGAGAAATTCTCGGGCGCCCTGTTCTATCGCATCGGACAGTATTTCCAGCTCTCGCCAAAGTTTTCAATCAGTGGCGACTTGGGCTTCTATCACGTGGAATCCTTCCAGGAACATTCGCAGGATAAGCCCGAACGGCTCTACTCCCTGCAGGCTCGCATCAATGCCGACTATCAGTTGGGCAAATACACCAGCGCCTTCGCCTCCGTGGGCTATGGCGACACCCGCTATTATCATGGCGGCAGATATCGCAGACGAGCCATCCTGGAGGCGGGATTGGCGTTCCAGCTGCAGCGCAATCAGGCGTTCTATGCCCCAGGCTCTTCTGAAAAATCATCTTCTGAAAAATCACCTTTGGGAAAATCTTCTTCTGAAAAATTACCTTTGGGAAAATCCTCTGCATATTCAGATTTCGATATGGAGGCCTGGAAAGAGGGGAGTATCTTTGCCTTCGATGACCCCGATCGGCAGAAGAAGCACCCTTGGAAGGCGGCAGTGGAGGCATTCGCCATCAACGTGGGCGTGCAGTGCTTCGACCAGTTTGTGATGAACGAGGAGTTCGCCAAGATCTCCTTCCACAGCATCAAGCACAATATCCAGAACGGATTCGTGTGGGATAACGACCAGTTCTCCACCAATCTTTTCGCCCATCCTTATCACGGCGGACTCTATTTCAACGCCGCCCGAACCCACGGCATGAACTTCTGGGAATCAGTGCCTTACTCCTTCTGCGGAAGCCTGATGTGGGAGACTACCTGCGAGATAGAACCGCCAGCCATCAACGACCTGATGGCCACCACCATAGGCGGTGTGTGCCTGGGCGAAGTAACCTATCGCATCAGCGACCTGGTTTACGACGATCGCCTGCGCGGATTCCCACGCTTCTGGCGAGAGTTCCTGGGCACCATCATCTGTCCTATCAAGGGCTTGAACCGAATATTGAGCGGCGATGCCTGGCGTGTACGGGGCAGATATTACAAGTATCACGACTACGGTCGCAGTCCTGTCAGCTTCTCGGCATCAGCAGGTTATCGCTATCTTGCCGACAACAACACGCTGTTCCGTGGCGAGGGAAATCCCTACGTGCGATTCAATCTGGTTTATGGCGACCCGTTTGATGGTGCCACCACCAAGCCATACGATTACTTCACGCTGGATGCCACCTTCGGATTGAGCAGCAACCAGCCGTTCATCACGGGATTGCATCTGCTGGGCCGCCTGTGGAGCGTGCCGGTGGAGGTGACCAAGGGCACGGAGATGGAGTTCGGCATCTTCCAGCACTTCAACTACTACGATTCGCAGCCGGTGAAGGATGGCACCAGTCTTGTGCCATATCGCATCTCCGAGGCAGCGTCGGTGGGTCCCGGCATCATCTACCGCTTCCCTCAGGTGGGCAATCTCACCAAACTGGAGCAGCGCATCTTCGTGGATGGCATCCTGCTGGGCGGCAGTCTCACAGATTATTATAATGTGATAGACCGCGACTACAACATGGGCAGCGGCTACAGCGTGAAGGCCATCAGCCTGATGGAGTTCGGCAAGGTGGCGAGCTTCCAGATAGGTGCCGACTACTACCGCATCTTCACCTGGAAGGGCTACGAGGGCAAGGACCTGGCTACCACCGACCCGCTCTATCTCAATGCCCAGGGTGACAAGGGCAATGCCTCGCTGCTCGTGGTGAATGCCCGCTTCGGGCTCGCCCTGTCGAATCGTCTGAAGCTCGATTTCAACGTGTCGAACTATTGGCGTGATACATATTACTCCTATCACGATGAGGTGCGGAGCAAGACATTCGACCTGAGCCTGGGATTGCAATATCAGTTCTAGAAACTTTTCGATATCAGTTTTAGAAACACGATCAATATGGCGTGTTGATAGATAATAATGTAAAAATATGGGTGCAAGCGTTAATCATTTTCATCTTTTTGCAGAAAAATCGCAAAAAGTTTTGCATATTTTCTGAATTTATATTAACTTTGCACCCATATTTCAAACATAAAACATAGAATTATACTCTTATGGGAGGCATTTTCGGAACTATTTCCAAGAAAAGCTGTGTCGCAGATCTTTTCTACGGCACCGACTACAACTCACATCTCGGCACCCGTCGAGGCGGTTTGGCAACCTACAGCAGTGAGAAGGGCTTCGTGCGCTCTATCCACAACCTCGAAAGCTCTTATTTCAGAACTAAGTTTGAATCAATCCTCGACAAGTTTGAGGGAGCCACATCGGGTATCGGAGTGATTAGCGATACAGATGCGCAGCCACTGATCATGAACTCACACCTGGGCCGTTTCGCCATCTGCACCGTAGCCAAGATTGTAAACAAGGAAGAACTTACTCAGCACCTGCTAGACAAGAACATGCACTTTGCAGAAATGTCTTCAGGCAGTACCAACCCCACCGAGCTGGTGGCTTTGCTCATCATTCAGGGCAAAACCTTCCGCGAGGGCATCGAGAACGTATTCCACCACATCAAGGGTTCCTGCACCATGGCTATCCTCACCGAGGATGGCATCATCTGTGCGCGCGACAGTTGGGGACGTACGCCTCTCATCATCGGCAAGAAGGCGGATGCCTACGCCGTGAGCAGCGAGAGTACATCCTTCCCTAATCTCGACTTCGAGACCGTACACGAGGTGGGACCGGGCGAAATCGTGAAGATTACTGCTAATGGCATGGAGCAGATTCGTCCTGCCAACAAGAAGATGCAGGTTTGCTCTTTCCTCTGGGTTTACTACGGATTCCCTACATCTACCTACGAGGGCAAGAATGTGGAGGAGGCGCGTTTCACCAACGGCTTCAATCTTGCCAAGACGGATGATGTGAAGGTGGATTGCTGCAGCGGTATCCCTGATTCTGGAACGGGCATGGCGATGGGTTATGCTGCCGGCAAGGGTGTGCCTTACCAGCGCTGCATTGCCAAGTATACGCCTACATGGCCTCGCAGCTTTACTCCAAGCAACCAGAGCATGCGTTCGCTGGTGGCCAAGATGAAGCTGATTCCTAACAAGGCGATGCTGAAGGGCAAGCGAGTATTGTTCTGCGACGACAGTATCGTGCGTGGCACCCAGCTTCGCGACAACGTGAAGGTGCTTTTCGACCAGGCTGGCCTCAAGGAGTGTCACATGCGCATTGCGTGTCCTCCGTTGGTATATGGTTGTCCGTTCATCAACTTCACTTCTTCCAAGAGTGATATGGAGCTGATTACGCGCCGCATCATCGAGAAGTTTGAGGGTGATGCCAACAAGGATTTGGATAAGTATGCCACCACGGGTTCTCCTCAGTATCAGAAGATGGTGGATGAGATTGCCCGCCAGTTGGGGTTGACCACATTGAAGTTCAACACCATCGAGCAGTTGGTTGAGGCTATCGGTCTTCCTAAGTGCCAGGTATGCACCCATTGTTTTGATGGCAGCAGCGCCTATACATTGGATGAGTTTGCTGATGCGGAGTAAGATAAGAAGATAAGTATATGAGAATATAAGTTCTTGATAGATAAGAAGATAGGTCTAGCGACCCCGCAAAACGCGGTGTTGCTAGACCTATTTTATTTTTATAAGGTATTGTAATACCCCCTGCGAAATAAAACTGTCACAACTGTCATGTAACGCTTCTGGAGTAGGAAACGTGAGGGTTCACAGATACACGATAATGTACATACACTACGACTGAAGTTGCTTCAGCTGGTCTTCTGTTAATCCTGTAGCTTGTATGATTTGAGTCCAAGACATACCCATTGCCAACAAGTTACGGGCTACTTCCGCTTTACCTT
>CAKQCH010000044.1:0-19147 GCA_934216735.1 uncultured Prevotella sp. | reverse complement strand
AGTGCCAGATAGCCACGTTTTCTGTCGAGCTGCTTGCCCACATCGTAGCTTGAATACATCTTATGACCATCCTTCAGAGAGGCAATGGCGAGCTGGGCAATCTCCTCCATAGGCAGATTCAGATACTTCCAGTTGTGGCCATCGTAGGTGTGGCGGTCGTACTCCACCTCGTAGGTCTTGTGGTATGGGCGGCGTGGGTCGTTCATCACCATCAGGAAGGTGCCGTTCAGGTCCTTGCCCACGGTCTCCTCATAGAAACTCTTAGGGGTATATTTCTTAGCCTCGCCCACCTGCTTGCCGTCCTTGTCGCGAAAAGCATAGGTAAACTCCTTCACCGGCTCACCCAGGGTAAGGCTGAGCATGTGATAAACCTGAGCAAGCATTTCACCCTTACGAGCCTGAATAGCAGCAGGTTTCTTGCCCTGTGAAACCATTTTGCGAAGTTCCAATCCATATTCACGCAGCTTGCTGCTGATGAGGCGGCTCATCTTTGATGTATTGTTGCTTGAGTAAGTTTCAGGCTGGGCACTCATTGGCACCAGGCCATACTTGCTTGCCAGGTCGGCAACACCGCAGAAGGTACCACCATCGTTAAGTGGGTTCTTGAAGAAGAACTGCACCTGAGGGTCTTCGATGCTCTTCTTGCCCAGGTCGATGACGCCCTGCAGCATGAGATTAGCCTTCTCCAGCTGGTCGTAGAAGAAGAGATAATCCTGTGAATACTCCACCACTCTGCCCTGCTTGTCGTTGAGGGCGAAGTTAGAACGGAGCACATTGAAACCGCTGAACATCCAGCAGCGGCCGGAACTCTTCTGGTTGTGGATGCTCTGCGCTGGTGTCTCGATGCTGAAATGAGTATCAACAGGAGCCTCGTTGGCATGGTTCTTTACCAAATCATCGATGTTATTAGCAGCAATAGCATTGAAGAGTGCCTTGTTGGCAGCACCGCCATTCTGGCTCTTCGCCATCTGCTGAATCATAGATTCACTGATGCCGCCAACCTTGGTCTGCGCCATCATAGACATGGAAGCCATCAGCAAGGCTCCAATCAGCAATACGTTTTTTCTCATAATCTTTTATCTTTATTTGTTTTTTGTGCAAAAATAACACTATTTTGCGTACTTTCCAAACTTTTATGCCGAAAAATGCGGAGTCGCTTACGAATAAAAGCCATTTTCTAAAAAAACAAGTTAAATTTTTCATAATTAATAAGGAGTTCTGCAAATACATTACGTTTTTTTATTATATTTGCAAGCGAAATACTAAGCCAAAATTACGATAGTATCGTATTGGCTACACATTGTATAACAACAAACAACAAGCCTATGATTGGTAAAGTAAAAATCCGACACTTGTTTTTGTTGGCATGGCTTGCCGCCTTGTCAACAAAGGCCCAAGTGTCTTCAGAGAACTACGTGCAGACTACGGAGCGCATCAGCGACACACAGGTCCTCTCCACCACGGAATACTACGACGGCTTGGGAAGACCCTTCGAGATGGTGGAACAAAAGAAGACTCCAGATGGAGCCAACCTGATACATCTCAAAGAATATGATGGACTAGGACGTGATTGGAAGACATGGTTGCCTGTCAAGGACGCCTCCGATTTCCTCAGCATTTCTGCGGCTCGCTCCCAGGGAAATAACCAATACAGGGATAGCCATGCCTTCTCCCTAACAGAATATGATGGAAGCCCACTCAATCGAATAAACACAGTGGAGGGAGTTGGAGCTGAGTGGACTAGCCATCCCCTAAAGAAAGACTATCTCGTAAACACCTCTAAATATCCGTTGAACTGCAAATACTACCGTGTATCCATGCAAGGACAGTTGCAAGACAAGGGGTATTATCCTGAGGGTAGGCTCTACGTTACCAAGACCACTGACGAAAACGGCAATGAGAGCTACGAGTTCAAGAACATCGCGGGCAACGTAATTCTCAAGCGTACCATCTGCTCCATCGATGAGGCAGCCGATACCTATTATATATATGATTACCGTGGAAACCTGGCATTTGTGCTTCCTCCCAATTATCAGGAGGAGCCGTCACTTGACCTCTATGCCTACCAATATAAATATGACGGACAGGGGAATTGCACATGGAAGAAGCTGCCAGGATGCGAGCCGATCTATATGAAGTATGACCTTAGCGGCAGGATGACATACTTGCAGGATGGTAATCTGAGGAAGAAAGGACTTTGGGAGTTTTGCGTCTATGACAAACTTGGACGATTGGCTGTACAAGGCACTACTGCATCTATAAGTGATGTCAGTAAAATCCATGTCTATGCGCTATACACGGGGGCAGGCATCCTGGACGGTTACCAGCTGAATGGCACTACGATTACCGCCAAGTCCCTGCTCATTACCAATTTCTATGATGACTATACTTTCATAGAGAAGCAAAACGCCTCAGAGCAGAGCATTTTGCATCTGAACGCAGCCCAAGCATTGGACGCTGCGTTTCCTTCCAACAGTTCCCCCAATGCTAAGGGATTCTTGACTGGGAAGAAAGTATATACATCAGATGGTACGAATAGACATGAAATCTCCTCTATGTACTATGGTTTAAAGGGAAGAGTGGTACAAACACATTCCAGCAACTTGCTTGGAGGAAGTGAACATTTCTACACCTCTTATAACTACATAGGTTCCCCTTTGAAAACCAAGCACATTCATAGCGCAAGTGGCAAGAAAGCCATACAGGAATGCTACGAATATGCCTATGATCATGCTGGAAGACAGACAATGGTTAGCTATGCCATCAATGGCTCCGCCAAAAGAGTATTATCAACAACAGAATATGACGATTATGGAAGAATTGCCAAACAGACATTATTGGGCAAAGAGTGCATCAACAACACCTACAACATCCGGAGCTGGAAGACTGAGATAAGTAGCAAGAACTTTACCCAAACGCTTGTCTATAACAAAGCAAATGGCTTTGTTATACCTGGAACCGCACAGTACAATGGCAATATATCAGCCATGAGTTGGAAAACTGGAAACAACATAGAGAAAGGCTACAAGTTCTCCTACAACCGTCAGGACATGCTGACCGATGCCGACTATGAGGAAGGAGAATTCTTATCGGACAACATAGGTCACTATGACGAAAGCCTGTCTTATGACAAGATGGGAAACATCCTGTCATTGATACGCTATGGTTTGAGAGACGACAACAAGTACGGGCTCATTGACAACCTTAGCTATGGCTACAACGGTAATCAACTTACCAAGGTTGATGATACGGTGAGTGGTCCATATCATGCAGGTGCCTTCCACTTTGTGGATGGTACGAAGGAGGCTACGGAGTATAGCTATGATGCCAATGGCAACATGGTGATGGACAAGAACAAGGGGATTAGCTCGATATCATACGACATCAACAACTTGCCACAGAAAATATTATATAATGATGGAAGGAAAGCTAGTTACGTATATGATGCTGAGGGAAACAAGCACTCCGTTCTATATACACTAACGGCAATGACCAACACATTGCCTCAGATGCCAGTCATGCAATCTGCCGATGCAGCATCAGCAAATGCAGTAAATGGGCAAAAGGTAATCAACTATTGCGGAAACATCATTTATGATGGTGATGAGACGATGGTACTGAATGACGGAGGCTATGCCAAGTATGACAAAGGCGGCAACCTTTCTTTCCATTACTATCTCAAAGACCATCTGGGTGACAACCGTGTTGTTGTGAACGAAAGCGGGGTTATCGAGCAAACCAACGATTACTATCCTACAGGTGCGTTGATGGGGAGCAGCACGAATGGCGATGTTCAGAGATATAAATACAACGGTAAGGAACTGGACCGAATGAACGGTTTGGATTGGCATGACTATGGGGCAAGAAACTATGATGCGGCTATCGTTATTTGGAACACATTAGATAAGCTAGCAGAAAAAGATTATTCACATGTCCCTTATGTATATTGCGGTAATAATCCTACGCGATATCTTGATATAAAGGGGCTTGAAAAGCTAGACGCTCTATCGCAGAAAGATAGAAATTATAAAAGACTAGAGCCTGAAATAAAAAACTTTAAGGATGATCCAAATGTCATAAACATCTGGGCGCATGGGTATGATAATGGCAATAGTATTATTCTAAACAAAGAAGTAGTTGACAACGCTGAAAAATTTGAAAAATTTCTAGAGTCAAATAGCTTTATATGGAAAACTAGAGAAGGTAATGCACCTATAACAATAGTATTACATAGCTGTTCTGCTTCTAAGTTTGCAAAAGCTATATCAAATAGCAAGAAATTTGACAACGTGATTATTATTGCTCCAACGACTCCAGTTAATGTGCTAACCAAAAAGAATACCAAAAGTTATCTAGGCTCATACCTCGAAAACAACGGAATTTGGAAAAGTTATAAAGCTGGTAGAGAAATCAAATCGATGACATATGGGAAACATGACTACCCTGGCTCTATATACCCTAGAATAAAATTTAATTTAATAAAGGAACTATCTAATCATATAAATGTATGGAAAAAATAAAACTTGTATTAGGTATTTTATTGGGATTTGCTCTTTCATTTTTTAATGCTTATTTGCTTAAAAATAGTACAACAAAAACGGATGAGCAATATATTGTTACCAATAGCAGAGATGTATTCATATTGGATTCTGTAGAATTTAAACTTACCTCAGACTCTGTTCTTCTATATGGAAACGAAGATTCATATACAGAACTCTTATATCATTATGGAAGTATTCATAATGGTTCTAAAGAACTCTTATATTATGCATTAATCATGGCAGACAAATATTCTTATCCCGAAGCTTCTTATAATATTTTCGACGCTATTAAAGATTTTAAAAAGAACAACACTTTATTATTGTCTGAAATGATGAGATATTACTTATTGTATGGGGCAAAAAACGGAAGTTCAAGTTCTTGTTTTCAATTAAAGGAATATTACGAAAAAGGAATATTATTCGAAAGAAATCAGAGAAAAGCAAAATTCTATGAGAATAAGATAAACGAAATTTATAAGATAAAATGGACAAAATAAGAAATATGCATAATGTTGCCTTAGGCATCATTATAGGTTTGTTTTTGGGGGGAATTTTTCAAGCACGCCCTAAGTTTGAATGGAATTTGGGAGTAAAGCAACCAGTCAGCCCTCAATGGAATATTAACAAGATAAAATCTGCAATTATTAAAGAGAAGAGCATAAAAGATTATGAATTACTTAAAGAATTATCTGGCGGGCATTTAAAAAAAGAAGACATTTTCTATGGTTTACTTATGAATGAATATCACCCTAACGATACCATTTACAAAGACCTAAGAAATGTCTTGGTTGAAATCTACAATATCCCTCCAAAAGATACCATCACTTTGATGTGGGTTAAAAAGCTTGATGAAATGTACAAAAACAATAAATAAAGAAACAATTAATATTTGGGAATATGGTCCGTAAGAACCATAATAGCAAAAATATTTATAACAAAGAAATCAATTAGAATACAATGGAAGTAATGATATAAAAAAAATAGAATGTCTGACATCAATATCAAATGAAGACGGCACTTATGTCATCGGCTCCCAACGATATTTATATGACAACAATGGCAATATTATCACGGAATACTCGTTAGATACTGAAAGAGCCATAGGTGAAAGCCATAGTAGAAACTCTAAAGGACATTAAACAATGGAAAAGTATATAATTATAACCGAATTTGGAGAGCAGCAAGATATAAGAGTGGGACTAAAATCTTGTAAAAACAAGTACAATCTTCTACTCTGTTGGGCAAAACATCTTTCTTATCCTTATATTGGTATTAAATCCAAGACGAAACTTATCGAAGATATAAAATTTGATTTGCGCGAATTTAAACAATATGTTATGAATGCCAGAAGTTATATGACGAATTTTTATAATGAATCATATCTAGTAAATGGCATCCATATAGAACTGTATGTCGTTAAACGTGAGCAAAATTGCGATTCTTCATTTTTATTTAAAATATTTGTTTTTTATAAGAATTGGGATTTCCTAGTGGAGAAAGAATACAACTCCCCATTTGATGCTTTAGTTGATAGCATAAACATAATACAATGGGATGAATTCTCACAAGAAGAGAAAAATGAGTTTGAAAAGGTTCTAAAATCGACAAGCCATGTAAATTGCGTTATTCGCAATTTAGTATGGAACTTCGAATGTTCCATACTTAGCAACAATTTAAAAGTATATATTGTGAAGTCATGAAAAAGATATTATTTATAGTACTCAGCATCATACTCTCCGCTCCAATATTTGGAGCGGATGGTAATCATCGTGATTACTCCCCAAAGTCACCAGAGGCAGCTGCCTTTGACAGAATATCCACCATTCCTGTGGGCAACTATACTGGCTGCTTGGCTTTCTCTATACCAATCTATACATTGGTGAGCGGCGACCTCAGTCTGCCTATCAGCTTGGACTACCAAGGCAATGCCATACGAGTAGACCAAGAGGCTACTTGGGTTGGATTAAATTGGTTACTGAATGCAGGAGGAGCCATCACTACGACAACTTCTGCATGCTCTACACAATATGGAGAATCGTTTCAAAAAGATTGGGATTATTTTGCCAACAAACTGTCCATGACATACATTCCCCTGGATGGTGAGTTTCCACAAATGCGATACAAGATGGATGGATGCCACCCTAATTGGCGAGGTGGCCATGGTAAAAATTGGTTTAAGCAGACGCTAGAGATTGAGGGCAATAAGAACAATGACCTGTCTAGTCAATTGTATCATTTCATCCTAGACAACAAGGCTGGTGAAACTCCCACCTTCCATGCTAATTTCATGGGCAACAGTCTCTCTTATGTATGGGATAGGATGAAGAATGAGTTCTTCATTACGGGCCGTAACCAAAACTTTCAGATTACTGGATCCATCATGTCACCCACCATCATTGATGGAAAAGGAGTAAAATATTCCTTCAATGCAATGGAGGAGAGTAGTCCAGAGGGATATTTGGTTGACCCTGGAATGGTGTATCAGGATTATACGCTATTTCTTACAAAAATAGAGTCTCCCACAGGACATACCATACAACTCAGATATGTTGACAACGGTACAATAACCTCTGTATATAAAATAACAGAAAACTTATACAGCCATGAATATCCAGTAAATGCTATTGGTTCGAGCTATCGTGAAGTCAAGCAAGAAGGTTCAAACCTTCTGGATCGTAGCCTCTCACAATTATATCGGACAAAAGCTCTTCGTCTCTCGGAAATAGAATCCGACGAAGCATTAGTAAAGTTCATCCCATCCAGTGACTTTCGTAAGGATCTGAATGGGAACAGTCGCAAACTGTCAAAGATAGAAATCTATCAAAAGAATGGTTCTCAGAAAAAACTATTGAAGTCCTTTAGTTTCAGATCCAGTTATTTTCCTAAAGTAACCACTGGAGGCAACACTGTAAAGGATTTATTTGACAATCTGGGCAACTCGTCCATTTACGACGGATGGTTTGCCTCTGACGACTTTATGTATTATAGGCTACGTCTGGACAGTTACAGCGAGGAGGACTCGAATGGCAAACAAGTGGCAAAGTACTCATTTGGCTATAATAACGGATTGCCTTGTAAGGCTTCCGCAGCCATTGATTATTGGGGATATTACAATGGGAAGGAAAACTTCAACGGTCGTTACCACACCCTTCTTCCAAAACATTGGGATGAGTTGACTTCAGACGTAGAAGATGGTTTCCCTAAAACGGTATATTTTACAGGTGCAGACCGACGTTTCTATGAAAACTGTGCCTCTGCGGGAATGCTCTCATTCATTACTTATCCGACAGGAGGAACTGCAAGTATCACTTATGAAGGGCATCGCTTCTCCAACTATAAGTATTTCGACGCAGCAAAGACGACAAGCGGAAAAAGTTTCAAGGATGTGGACATCTACGCCACCAATCAAAGCTACGGAAAGGTTATCGGGGCATCATTAAACGAAAGTACGTTTAATATATCGGGTGAGGGGAAGTACAAGATGACCCTAAGCTACATGATATCCAACCTTGCCGAGCAGCCTTCCTGGCGATATATTCTAAGCAACCCTCTTCTGTTGTATCATTATAGCACCATTTATGACAGAAATGGTCCACATGAGGTGGTTAGTGCTTGTGATGTGCTGAGCGCAGTTCCAAGCGACACAGTGGGGACAAGAAACATAACAAAATCAAGGACTTTAATTCTTTTCCCTGGGAAGTACAAACTGCAGATTGCTGGCGGGGCTTCATTAAACATTGGAGTGCGTCCCCAGCAATATTACCAGATAAGAGGCAATATCAAACTAGAAAAATCCACGTATACATCCATCGGTGCAGGCATGAGGGTAAAGTCCATATCCGAAAATGATGGGAAAGGAAACTTTACTACGACAAAATATCGATACACCTATCCTGACTTAACTTCCTCAGGACGATTGTCAGTCCCAGCCATCTATGCAAGAAGAAAAATCTTGGTCTACCAAAATGGAATGTATCAAGATGCAGGAATGAACCAGATAAAACCTGCAACAGCTAAAGAAATTCGCTATGCGAAAGTGAGCGGCAGCAATGCTGTTCCAGATATGCCTGTGGTCGGCTACGAGAGGGTAACCGTCACACAGGAAAGCAATGGAACGACAAACGGCAAAGAGGTTTTTACTTACAGAAACAGACCTTGGGGAACGAGCATGCTTACCTATTGTCGCCAGGTACCTGACCCAAGAAATGGAATGTTGCTTTCTGATAGCGTATTTGATTCCAAGGGGAAACTTGTCAAGACAACAGACAACAGTTATAAGTGGAGATGTGTTGACTCCCGACTTCTAAGTGCGGTCATCGAGAACATCTACAGCGGGGCAAACGAGGTTACTGGTGGAAATGCTTTGGCATCAGAAAATGCATATGCTGCTGCCTTAGGAGGAGGGTGCATGCAAATATATCTATATCCATCGGTCCAGTTCGCCTTGGTTTCTTCCAATTCCAGCCAAAAAGAATATCATGGTGATAACTGTGTTACCATAAAAACTAGTACCCAGTATGGACAGACCAACACCTTGGACTCCATCTCGGTCCAGAGTCTGTCTGAGACAGGAACTACCTTCACTACAGAAACATTCTATCCCCAGAATGCTCTTTCCAAAGCCAATATGAAGACTTTGATTGACAAGCACATCACAGAGATTCCCATAGAATGTATGACATCTGTAACAAATGAAGACGGCACTTATGTCATCGACTCACAACGATATTTATATGACAACAATGGCAATATTATCACGGAATACTTGTTAGATACAGAAAGAGCCATAACTAGGAGTTCGTTTAGTCTGTTAAAGGACAATTATGCCTTCTCCTCATTCAAAGCTAACGCTGTGCTTTCTTACAACTCGTCAGGGAAGCCTCGTGTGGTAAAAGAAAACAACTGCGATGTGGTCACCTATATATGGGGGTATTACTGCAACTATCCCATCGCCGTGATAAGAGGTGCGGACTATCCAGCCGTAAGGAATCTCCTTGGAGGCGACTCTGCCGTAAAAGCATTGGAAACAGCAGCCGTGCCAACTATAAGTGCAAGGGATTTACACAACAAATTGTCAAAGTTGGCTGGTTGTAGTGTCGCAACCTTCAGTTTCAGTCCCCAAATAGGGATGGTAGAGATGATTTCTCCGAATGGAGAATCTACGACTTATTCTTATGACGCTTTCTGCAGATTATCTGCCATCAAGGATCATAACGGCATCGTGTCCTCATCATTCAAATACAATTACAAACAATAAGCTTATGATGAATAAAGTTAACTTTCGTTACTTGTTTTTGTTGGCATGGCTTACTGCCCTGTCAACAAAGGCCCAAGTGTCTTCAGAGAACTACGTGCAGACTACGGAGCGTATCAGCGACAAACAGGTTCTCTCCACAACGGAACAGAACATTTGTAATCATACATACCATATAGGAGACAAGATTGAGCGTCAGCAAGCCACCTTCAAACATTTTGACCAAAAAGGGAAAGGTGCTATTTGGGACTTGACAGACATCAATTTATCTGACAATGCCTCGTGGTTGACAATCACCTCCAATCCCCATGATGAACATGGACTTATAATTAATGGACTCAATACCCGTTATTTTTGTCATCAAAACGACACTGGCACATATTTGGATGGCTACGAGAACAACCAATCGAAAATTAGCTACAAACTAACAGACTTGATTGCTCCGCCTAGTTTTGTACTTAATAGCATGGCAACGGGGTATTTCAATGGATATGCCATATATTCAGAGTCAGTATATTCTCGTATTTATGGAACATATGAATGCCAAGTTGATGGACTCGGTACAATGTTACTTCCATCAGGTGATACGATTACTGGTGTGACAAGGGTACATATCCAGAAACACACAGGACAACAATATCTCAAAAACATTGAGCATGCAAAGGCCTTACGCATGTTGGTTGACAGTGTTAACATCTACACACATGATAGCATCATACAACATCTTGCTGTGGATTCCAACCTGGTAGAAACAAACATATACAGATGGTATGCACAAGGGGAGTCTTATCCAATTTACGAAACCTTAGACTCTCATGTTAAGGGTAACAATATTGGATTTAAAGTAGCTTATTATTACTCTCCACAATCATTGAAAGACAATGAATACGAGAAATCAAGAAATATTTCTCAGAGAGAGAGAGCAAAAGCTACCTCCAATGGCCGTCCCCGTATTTCCAGACATGTATTTTCTAATGGTACATTTATTGATTATTCGGTAAACGTGACTTCCGATGGTAATGTAAATGTTGCCATGTTCTGCTCTTCAAGAGCAAAGATAGATTGTAATATCCATACCATTGACGGAATGATGGTATGCCAACAGAGTTTTAAAGAATCCAGCAAGAAGACATATAACATCTGTCTGCCTTTATCGTCTCATTCACATGGCATCTACATACTCAACATTTCTGTTAACGGACAGCAATTCTCAGAAAAGTTCATCTACAAGTAATCCACTATGAGTAGAAAAATACAAAGATTTATCGGAAAAAGCGAAAATATCCCAATAAAAATGTTATTTATTAAAAAAAAGCATTACCTTTGCATGTACAAATAACAAGGAAATATGGACAAAAGTAAGTTTAGTCTATTAAGTAACATCAAATACCCTGAGGATTTGCGCAAACTGAGCATCGACCAGTTGCCACAAGTATGCAAAGAATTGAGAGAAGACATCATCGACGAGGTTGCCGTCAACCCAGGTCATTTTGCCTCCTCTCTTGGCGTGGTTGAAATCACCGTAGCACTCCACTACGTGTATAATACCCCTAACGACCGAATCGTTTGGGATGTGGGCCACCAGGCATACGGACATAAGATTCTGACAGGAAGACGTGAGGTGTTCTGTACCAACAGAAAGCTTCACGGCATCCGTCCGTTCCCTACTCCACTGGAGAGTGAATACGACACCTTTGCCTGCGGACATGCCAGCAACTCTATTTCTGCGGCACTCGGCATGGCTGTGGCGGCACGCAAACTAGGACAGTCTGATCGCAGCGTGGTGGCTGTAATCGGCGATGGCGCCATGAGTGGCGGCCTGGCCTTCGAGGGCTTGAACAATGTATCAAGCACTCCTAACGACATGCTCATCATCCTCAACGACAACGATATGAGTATCGACCGTGCCGTGGGAGGCATGGAGAAGTATCTTCTGAACCTCGACACCAATGAAACTTACAACAAGCTTCGTTTCAAGGCTTCGCAGTGGCTCCACTCCAAAGGCTACCTCAACGACGACCGCAAGAAGGGCATCATCCGCCTGAACAATGCACTGAAATCGGCATTGAGCCATCAGCAGAACATTTTCGAGGGAATGAATATCCGATACTTCGGTCCGTTCGACGGGCATGATGTCAAGGAAGTGGTAAGATTGCTGCAACAGCTCAAGAAGATGAAGGGTCCGAAGCTGCTCCACCTGCATACCACCAAGGGAAAAGGTTACGAACCAGCAGAGAAAAGTGCTACCATCTGGCATGCACCGGGCAAGTTTGACCCGGAAACTGGTGAGCGCCTCATTGCAGACACCAGCAACAAACCGCCTAAATACCAGGATGTATTCGGCAACACGCTTTTGGAACTCGCCCAGCAGAACCCGAAGATAGTAGGTGTGACACCAGCCATGCCTACAGGATGCTCCATGAACATCATGATGAAGGCGATGCCCGACCGTACCTTCGACGTGGGAATCGCCGAGGGACATGCCGTCACCTTCTCGGGAGGTATGGCGAAAGACGGTCTCATTCCGTTCTGCAACATCTACAGTTCGTTTGCACAGCGTGCCTACGATAACATCATCCATGATATGGCACTGCTCAATCTGCCGGTGGTACTCTGCCTGGACCGTGCCGGACTGGTGGGAGAAGATGGTCCTACCCATCATGGTGCTTTCGACATGGCAGCCCTGCGCCCTATCCCTCACCTCACCATCGCATCGCCGATGAACGAGCATGAACTGCGCAACCTGATGTATTCGGCACAGTTGCCTAACCAGGGCAGCTACGTAATCCGCTATCCTCGCGGCAACGGCGTGCTGGTAGACTGGAAGAACCCGATGGAGGAAATCAAGACGGGTACCGGAAGAAAACTGAAGGATGGCGACGACATCGCCGTGATTACTATCGGTCCTATCGGAAACGATGCAGCCAAGGCCATCGCCGAACTGGAGGCGGAAGGCAAGGAGCAGTGCGCAGCCAGCGATGAAAGCAAGGAACAATGCGAAGGCAAGCCTCTGAGCATCGCCCACTACGACCTGCGATTCCTGAAGCCACTCGACAATAGCCTCCTCGAAGAGGTGGGCAAGAAGTTCAAGCACATCGTCACCATAGAGGATGGAGTAAGAAATGGAGGCATGGGATCTGCCGTTCTGGAATGGATGAGCGACCATGGCTACCAGCCAACCATCACAAGAATGGGACTGCCAGACGACTTTGTGGAGCATGGCACCGTGAACCAGCTCAGAGAAATCGTGCATCTTGACAACAACAGCATCAAAGAAACACTGAAAGCAGTATTGTAATATACATTATTATATATACATTATCATATTATAATAGGAAATGAAAATAATCATAGCTGGCGCTCACGCCATCGGAACTCACCTGGCACGGCTCCTGTCGCGCAGCAAGGAAGAGATTACGCTCATTGATGAAAGCGAGGAGCGATTGGCCAGCATAGGATCAGACTGCGACCTGCTCACCATGCTGGGCAAGCCTACCAGCCTGAGCACGCTGCGAGATGCCGGAGTTGCCGACGCCGACCTGTTCATCGCCGTCACTCCCATCGAAAGCATGAACATCACGGCAAGCATCCTTGCCAAGAACCTGGGAGCCAAGCGCACCGTGGCACGAGTGGATAACCCCGAGTACATGGAACCGCAGGCACAGGAGTTCTTCAGGGAACTGGGCATCAGCAAACTGATTTACCCGGAAATGCTGGCAGCCGTGGATATCAACAACGGATTGAAGATGAGTTGGGTGCGCCAGCGCTGGGATGTGCACGACGGAGCACTCGTGATGCTCGGCATCAAACTGCGTGAGGGCTGCGAGATTCTCAACGAACCGCTCAAGAATATCAGCGGTCCTAACGACCCATACCATGTGGTAGCCATCAAGCGAGGCAGCGATACCATCATCCCTGGCGGTAACGACGAACTGAAGCTCTACGACCTCGCCTACTTCATGACCACCCGCAACTACATTCCCTACATCCGCAAGATTGTAGGTAAGGAACATTATGTAGATGTGAAGAACGTGATGATTATGGGTGGCGGCCGCACTGCCGTGAGAGCCGTGAAGAAGATGCCGGAATACATGGAGTGCAAGATTATAGAGATGAGCGAGGAGCGCTGCGAATATCTCAACGATATCCTCGACGATACCCACACCCTCATCATCCATGGCGACGGCCGCGACATTCCGCTGCTCACGGAAGAGGGAATCAGAAGCACTCAGGCCTTCGTGGCGCTCACAGGAAATGCCGAGACCAACATCCTTGCCTGCCTCACAGCCAAGCGAATGGGTGTGCGCAAAACCGTGGCGGCAGTAGAAAACGTGGATTATGTAAGCATGGCAGAGAGTCTGGATATCGGTACCATCATCAACAAGAAGATGATTGCCGCCAGCTACATCTACCAGATGATGCTCGATGCCGACGTAATGAACGTGCGCTTCCTGATGAGCGCCAACGCCGATGTGGCTGAGTTCATCGCCAAGGAAGGTTCAAAGGTAACCAAGAAACCGGTGAAAGACCTGGGGATGCCTATCGGTGTAACCATCGGTGGACTGGTGAGAAACGGCGAAGGAATGCTCGTTTCGGGTAATACCCAGATAGAACCGGGCGACTCGGTGATGGTATTCTGCCACAACATCAACATGAAGAAGATAGAGAAGTATTTTATATGATAAAGAGAAGCATTTTATATGATAAATAGCAAACTGATATATAAGATATTGGGGCAACTGCTTTTCATAGAGGCTTTCCTGCTCTTTATCTCTCTGCTGGTAGCCTATTACTATCAGCAGGAAGATGTCTTCGCCTTCGTGATATCAACACTCGCTACCATCGGAGGCGGACTCATTCTGAAATGGAGGGGCCATGGAGCCGACAACTCGATGTCGCGCCGCGATGCCTATCTCGTGGTGTCGCTATCCTGGATTATCTTCAGTCTCTTCGGAACCCTGCCCTTCATGATAAGCGGCTACATCAGCAACTTTACGGATGCCTACTTCGAGACGATGTCGGGATTCACCACCACGGGAGCCACCATCCTGGATGATGTGGAATGCTTCCCTCACGGATTGCTCTTCTGGCGATCGCTCACCCAGTGGATAGGCGGTTTGGGTATCGTGTTCTTCACCATCGCCCTGCTGCCGTCGCTCGTAGGCGGACAGACCAAGGTGTTTGCCGCCGAGGCTACGGGTCCTATCAAGACCAAGCTGCATCCCCGTCTCTCCACTTCGGCAAAATGGATATGGAGTATCTATCTGGTGCTCACCATCGCCTGCATCGCAGCCTACTATGTGGCAGGAATGAATCTCTTCGACAGTTTCAACTATGCGATGACCACTACGGCTACGGGTGGTTTCTCCACCCACAACAGCAGTACATCGTTCTTCCATTCTCCAGCGCTGGAATACATCTGCACCTTCTTCTGCTTCCTCTCGGGAGTGAACTTCACCCTGCTTTATGCGGCAGTTATCAAGTTCAAGATCAAGGACCTGTTCAAGAACTCAGAGTTTAAGTTCTATGCATTCCTGGTTTCGGCATTCACCGCCTTCATCATGGTAGAGCTGATGATGATGCGCAACTACGATGTGGAGCATGCCTTCCGCAGCGCCGTCTTCCAGGTGGTATCATTCATCACCACCACGGGATTGTTTAACGACGATGCAGCCGTGTGGCCTCACGTTACCTGGGTGGTATTAGCAGCCTGCATGTTCTTCGGAGCCTGCTCGGGCAGTACGAGTGGAGGTTTGAAATGTATCCGTGGCGTGATGCTGGTGAGAATGGTGAAGAATGAGTTCCGACAGATTCTGCACCCTAATGCCGTGCTGCCGCTGAAGATTGATGGTGTCAACGTGCCGATGCAGAAGCGGGTAACGCTGCTTGCCTTCCTCACCACCTATCTCATCATCTGCCTGGTCATCTCGTTCACGATGATAGCCATGGGCATCGACAACACCAATGCCATCACCATCACCCTGAGCTGTGTGGGCAATGTGGGACCTACCTTGGGTACAGAGATAGGACCTACGATGTCGTGGAGCGAACTGCCTGATGTGGCAAAATGGTTCTGCTCGCTGATGATGCTCATCGGACGTCTGGAGATATTCAGCGTACTGGTGATCTTCACCCCTGCCTTCTGGAGAGAAAACTAGTTTCCGCAGGAGGCAGATATAGAAATTCCTAGACAACAAAATATTTTATCAACTAATTCAATAAAGTTATGAAACCATTAAAATTTGAGCCACTATTGAAGTCCACCATTTGGGGTGGCAACAAGATTATCGCTTTCAAGCATCTTGACGTGAAGCAAGAGAAAGTAGGTGAGAGCTGGGAAATCTCTGGAGTTCCTGGCAACGAGAGCATCGTAGCTGATGGCGAAATGAAGGGCAAGAAGCTCAATGAGGTTGTTGCCGAGCTGAAGGACAGTTTCCTTGGAACCGAAAACTACAAGCGTTTTGGCAATGAGTTCCCGCTGCTCATCAAGTTTATCGACGCCAACACCGACCTTTCTATCCAGGTGCATCCTAACGATGAGATTGCCAAGAAGCAGGGTAAGGAGCGCGGCAAGACCGAGATGTGGTATGCGCTGCCAAGTGAGCCGGATGCCAAGCTCTACAACGGCTTGAAGATGCAGATTACTCCTGAGCAGTACAAGGAGATGGTGGAGAATGATACCATCACCGATGCCCTGGCTCAGTATAACGTGAAGGAGGACGACTGCTTCTTTATCCCAGCGGGCAGAATCCACGCCATCGGAACAGGCTGTTTCGTTGCCGAGATTCAGCAGACCAGCGATGTAACCTATCGCATCTACGACTTCAAGCGCAAGGACAAGGATGGCAACTATCGCCAGCTCCACACCAAGGAGGCTGCCGAGTGCATCGACTACACCGTATTGCCAGACTATCGCCAGAACTACACTCCTATCAAGAATCAGGGTGTAAGCATGGTGCAGTGCCCTTACTTCACCACAGCCGTTTATGATCTCGATGAGCCAATGACCCTGGATTATTCAGAGTTGGACAGCTTCGTGATTCTGATTGGCTTGAAGGGTGAGGCTAAGATTACCGACAACGAGGGTAACGAGATTACCCTGCAGGGCGGCGAGAGCATCGTAGTTCCTGCATCCACCCAGACCTTGAAGGTAGAAGGAACCTTGAAGTTCCTGGAGACATACGTATAAGAATAAGATATCAAAATAAAAAAATGCGGGCCATTTCCGGCTCGCATTTTTTATTTCGATATAAAGAGTTTATTTCTGCAATTTCATTTCAGGATGATTGTTCCAGATACTTCGCCACATCCGCCTGAATCTTCTGGAATTCCGGAGAGAACTGGTAAAAGGTGTTCTTCTTCATCATCATTTTCACCTTGCCCAGACTGTTCTCATAGCATGCCATCTCGGTGCGTGCCTGCTCGGAATGAACTGCCCTATCACGGATTTCATTCTCCCTTACATTGCGCAGAGTATCGCAGACACTCTGAACCAGCGGACTCACCACCAGGTCGAAAAGATGATGACCCTGTATATATAAATAGGTGTTATGCTCGTTCACCCCCAAGGCATTCAGATACTGAATCATATCCGGCAGCTCATCCTTGAACTTCTTGAAGCGGCGCTCTAGCTGGAAAAGCTTCGCCCTTACCTTCTTGGCGAGATAATTGATGGCCTGCTGAGGTTCCTGGATTCTTACCGATGGCAATACGATGACCTTGTCGAACTCTGCCATATCAAAATGCATCGACATCTTACGATGACGGATATAGAAGAGAAGATGCCACACGAAAAGAGGCCATATTGTACGGGAATACGCCTCCAGAAATCTTTCGAAATCGAAGATATGGGTATCGTTCAACGTCACCATCACGCAGGTTTCGTGCAAACCCTTGGCGTAACACTGGAAATTCTCGATGGCATAAGCGTAGGTATGGAAGATATAGGGACTCTCCAGCATCTGCTGGGAAGCCTCGGTGGTGCCCTGACGCAGATAGTCATAGTCGGCATCCACACAGGCTATCATATCCTTGCCCACCCCCTTGAGCATATTTCCGATAGCCGCCTTCTTGCCGCGGTCGAGATGATTATCGCGGGTAGGTAACATGATTTCGAAATAGCGCGTGTCATTCTCATACTTTCCCAATACCGACCGCCAGAAGAAGACATCATCGTAGCTCTCGACGTAAGCCACAATCTTGCGCCGAGCCTTCTTCGAGGTCATCCTGTTGGCAGCCTCGAAGTAAAGCGAGTTGATGTTATCGGTTAAACGTTTAGCCATAAGCCGTTATTTTACTTGATAGTAATATCATCCACCTCCGTTACATGGTCCATCCAGCCATCCATGACCACGGCAGGACTATGGGTGGTCATGATAATCTGGATATTCGGATTCAGTTTCAGCACCAGACCGATGAGCTGCTTCTGCCACTCCAAGTGAAGACTGATTTCCGGTTCATCCATAAAGAGGATATAAGATTGGTTGTCCTCCACCAGCACGGTGAGCAGGATGGCAAGAATCTGCTTTTCGCCAGCCGAAAGCTGATAAGGCAGAAGCTGCTCGCCCATCTGGTTGAATCGGATTTCATTGGCTGTTCGGATGATGGTCTTTCCGGTATCCTTGAAAAGATCATCTATCATATTCTGGAACATCCTCTTCGGTTCGCTCAGCTGCTGAGCCTTGAAGGCGGCATCCGGTTCGCCACTCTGCAATACGGCGATGATGCGGTTGCCGATGTTCACCTGATAATCCAGATACTTGCGCTGCAGCTGGAAGAGCTGCCAGTCGAGTTCGGTAACCAGGGTAAGGTCTATCTTGTTGATCATCTCGGCATTCATCAATGGTCTATCCACCGATCGGATTACATCGTAGCGAATCCACTTTGCCTCCTCCGGCTCCACCTTCAGGTGCACGCCCTTGATCATGTGACTAGGGAATTCGCCGCCAGCCGCCAGGCCCTTTACCACCTTATTTAATATAGTACTCTTGCCCACGCCGTTTACACCACTCAGGATATTGACACGGCGGTCGAGGTTCCAAAGAATATGTTTGGTACCGCTCCAGAGAGATTCTATCTCTATCTGTTTGATATAATCAGCATATTTCTGCATAAGAATAATCTCCTATCTTTAATAGTCAAGAACGGAAAAAGACTATTGTCTTAACTTCTTTAACTTCTTAACTCCTTTAACTTCTAAAAAATATACCGCAAATATAGTAAAATTCCTCGAATTTTTGTACCTTTGCACTCGATTTTATTCAAAATAAAGAAGATTTAAATAGAAATAAGGAAAAATGGATAACAAACGACCTCTTATCGCCCACCTGTGCCTCTTCTGTTCAGGCGCATT
>CAKQCH010000043.1:0-19414 GCA_934216735.1 uncultured Prevotella sp. | reverse complement strand
TTATGTTTGCTAAGAGAAGCGATTTCTCAAAAGCGAGTGCAAAAGTACTAACTATTTCCGAAACTGCCAAATATTTCCTTCAAAAACTTTCATTTTTCTTTCGATTTTAACATTCAAAAACATTTCAAAGTTTCATTTTCTGCGTTACACCTTATTATAATGTACAGGCGTCGGTGTGTACGAGCACACACCAACATAAAGAGGGTGTATCATTATTCATCGGATTACGCGGAATAAACGGAACCTTAACCGCCTTCCTCGGATTACGCACGGATTTTAATCGGAAACTCGACCTGACGGTCGTGGCGATACCCCCCCTAAAGCTGAAACGCAACGGCGCTAGCTTAATGACCGTAAGGTCAAATCCGTTTAAATTCCGTGCGTAATCCGTGGAGCAAGAATGTTCCGTTAACTCAGCGTAATCCGATGAAGAAAATCGATGAAGAAACGAGGGGCATTGAACTTTCGACACACCCTCAAAAGTGTTTCAAATGCTTTTTTAAGTGAAACCGTTTTTTTCCTTAAGGGAAAATCTACGTCTCCTTAACTGAAACTTCAAGTTTCCTTAAGGGAAAATTTTCCCATACTTAAGGGCTATTTTGGGGGCTTTATATATAATAGGTATAGAGAGAAAGGGAAACTGGACTAGACGAGAAGCGGACTGATATATATCAAATAGTAAGAAAGATATTTTTACCCAACTTTTGTTAACTTGAAGGAAAATAGCGGAAAATGAGGGGAAGAATGCTTAAAAAAGATAAAAATCAGTGTTTTTTTCGCATTTAAATGCTTGAAAATCTTTCTATTTGAAAAAAAAGCTATAACTTTGCAGCGGTATATATACATTTGGTAATAAATAAAGGAATAAAAACAAAGGCTAAGAATTAAAAGTCAAAGCGTGACCTAACACAACAGTGCAACACAATGCTATCTTGTCAGTGGTCATGGATGACTTGTTAGAGTTAGACAACATAAGTTTAATTAAATTTTTTATAAAAATGAAAAGACAATTAACTAGTATTTTGCTCTTCTCTGCCCTCTTGATGGGTGGAGCAAGCACTTTTGTGTCTTGTACAGATCACGAAAGCGACGCTGCTTACAACACTAGCATTTCTATCGCTGATGCTGTTACCAAGCAGATTGATGCTTTGAAAACTGCAGACCAGCTTTTGCAGGCCAACATTGATGCACTGAAGAATGGCGACGTGAAGGCCAATAAGGAGAAGATTGCTGCTCTCGAAGGTCAAGTAGCAGCTAACACGGCTGCAATTGCAGGATTGACAACAACAACTAGTACTTTAACTCAACAGTACACAGCTCTCAACACTAAGCTTCAGGAGTCTATTGGTACTCTTAACGCTACTATTGCAGGCAAGGCTAATCAAGCCGACTTGGCAGCATTACAGGAAACAGTAAATGGTATTACAGGTAGTCTCCCTGCAGAACTTGAAAAGTTGAATCAGGCAACTCAAGATATTGCTGGACTCAGAACAGACCTTAACAATAAGGCTAATGATTTGCAGGGCAAAATTGATAACCTCAACACAGAACTCAATAATAAGTTGGGAACTCAGGGTGATGACATCGAAACATTGAAGGATGCTAAGGATCAAATCAACTCTCAGTTGGGAACCATGAGCGACCAGCTTAATGATATTGTTGCTGAGGTTGCCAACCTCAAGAGCGCTATCGCTGACATCTTGAACAAGGGTGTTACTGGCATCGAGATTCAGGCTACAGACTGCCCTGTCACAGGTTACGAGAATGCAGCATTCTTGGGTGCACAGGCAAATATCCTTTCTGCATATTGGGGTGCTCCATCTACAGGTGACGAGGAATTCGGTGTAGAAGGTGGCAAGATTATCAAGTCTGACGCTGGCAACATCTACATCAACATCAACCCTGCTAATGTTGATCCATCTGCTATCACATTCAGATTGGTAGACAGCCAGGGTAATGACGCTCCAGGCTTCAAGCTGGGCGCACCTGTTATCACAGACAAGGTTCTGAAGTATGGTATCTCACGTGCAACATCAGCTAATGGCTTCTACGCTATCCCTGTAGAGTGCACAAATCCTCAGAACGACGGTTTGGAATTGAACAAGGGTCAGTTGAAGGAAGCTGCCAAGAACGTACTCGCTAAGTTGCAGCACCCTAAGTCAACCAACTTGAACTTGTCTGGTCTTGCAACAGCTTTGTATAGCAACATCAATAATAAGTTGACAGCATACGGAATCCAGGCTTCTTGGAAGCAGAAGGATGAGACTGGCAAGGAAGTAGATAAGGTTGTTACATCAAAGATCAACTTGGCTGCCTTCGCAGTTAAGCCTTTGAGTTTCAAATTCTTGGCTAATAACAGCAAGCTCGACAACTTGAGCCTCGACCGCTTCATGTTCCCTACAGGCATGAAGGAGAAGTTGAATGGTATCAACGGTATCGACTTCAACAACATCATCGATCCATCAACAGGCAAGACCATCGAGGTAGCTACAGTAGTAGCTGTACCTGGTGTAAAGGTAGTTGCTAACGGCAAGGATCTCGACTTCATCCAGATTTCAGACAACAAGAAGCTCAACACCATCAAGAACGCTTATATCGTAAGCGAGGAAGAAGCTACCAAGGATATCTCTATTGAAGTAAATGGCGAGACAGGTTCTACATCTTTGACTACATACATCTATGAGATCAAGGTACAGGATAATACCATGAAGGAGCTCATCGCAGACCTCAACTCAAACTTGTCAACAACACTTGGTCCTGTAAAGACTGCTATCGATTGGGCTAATACATTCGCAGGCAAGTATGATGCAGTTGTTCCTACAGTCAACAACCTGATTAAGAAGATTGAGGGCGCAATCCACAATGCCAACAAGTTCTTGCAGCCAGCAATGCTGTTCAAGTCAAGCAATGGCAACTGGGGCTTCGTTAGCACAGGTCACCGCTTCGCAACAAGCTTCGTAGGTGTAGGTGCTACTCCATTGGTAGCAACAACTTACACAGCAGAGCTTTTGGCTCCAGCTTACAAGAAGCAGTTGTATGTGAAGGAGGCAGGTGCAGAGATTTTGGTTAACGGCAAGGCTACAAAGGCTCCATTCAACGGCGAAATCCAGAAGGTAGTATTCAATGCTTCTAAGGCAGGTAACTATACTATCGTTTACAAGGCTATCGATTACTCTGGCAAGGTAGTAGAGAAGAACTTCTACGTTACAGTTAAGTAATTAAACATTCGATTAATAGGCAATTAAATTAATTAGGTAAGATTATGAAAATTAAGAATATATTACTGTCAGGTGTAGTAGCTATGGGTTGCATCAGTGCATCAGCCCAGGAAGCTGATAAGACTGTAAATGTCTTCAATCCACACTGGTATGTACAGGCCCAGATTGGTGGTCAGTACACTTTGGGTGAGATTGGTTTCGGTAAATTGTTGTCACCAAACGCTCAGCTTGGTGTAGGTTACAACTTCAATAAGGTTGTTGGTGCGCGCCTTTCTTTCAATGCATGGCAGAGCAAGGCTGGTCAGAAGGTTATTTCTGATGGCGCTACTACAACATACAAGTGGAAGTGGAACTATATCGCTCCTATGGTTGACGCAACATTCAACCTCACAAACCTCTTCTGCGAGTACAATCCAAACCGTTTGGTAGAGGTAGGCGTATTCGGTGGTATCGGTGCCAACATCGCTTGGGGTAATGACGAGGCTAAAGATGCAAAGGAGGCTATCTTGGCTACTCCAGGTAGCAAGAACCTCGAAGGTTATGACAAGACAGCTATGCCATTGGAGAATCTTTGGACTGGTTCAAAGACTCGCTTCGTTGCACGTGTAGGTGCTAACGTAGACTTCCGCGTAAGCGATCGCGTTAAGTTGGGCGTTGAGCTTTCAGCTAACACATTGAGCGACAAGTACAACTCAAAGAAGGCTGGTAACCCAGACTGGTACTTCAATGCATTGGTAGGTGCAAAGATTGCCCTTGGACAGACTCACAGCACTAAGGTAATTCCTGCTCCAAAGCCAGTAGAGAAGATCATCGAGCGTATCATCGAGAAGCCAGCTCCAGCACCAGCTCCTAAGACAGAGACCAAGCAGGAGGCTGTAGATGAGAACTTCCGTCGTGATATCTTCTTCCCAATCGGTAACTCAAACATCGCAAAGTCACAGACTACAAAGATTGCTGAGATTGTTACCTTCATGAAGGAGAATCCAGATGCAAAGATTACTTTGACAGGTTATGCTGACAAGGGTACAGGTAGCGCAGCATTCAACGATAAGATTGCTGCTCGCCGTGCTCAAACAGTTTACAACACACTCGCAGCTAAGGGTGTTGCAAAGAGCCGCATGATCAAGAAGTCAATGGGTTCACGCGTTCAGCCATTCGAGGAGAACGATATGAACCGTGTTACTATCTGTATTGCTAAGTAAATTAGCTATCAGATAATCAATTATAAGAATTAATATAACCGGTCTTCATACTTACCATGTAAGCAATGGAGGCCGGTTATTTTTTAACTTTAAGAACGAAAACAAGAATGAAAAAGATTTTTTTTATGCTTCTGCTGGCAAGTTCTGTTTTGCTCAGTGCCCAAGCCCAGATTAAGGGCAGTGGTTTCTACAGAGTGAAGAATGCAAGCTCAGCCAGATGGATGACATTGTGTGACAACGAAAGCGCAGGTATCGACTACAACAGTACCACAGCCGACTGCAGCTCACTTGTTACCAACGCTCTCTGGGATGAGATTTCCTGTGATCCGGGAAGTATCTTCTATCTGGATTCAAAGGGTGGAGAGAGCTACAATATTCAGGCTCAAGGTACCAGCATCAAGGAGATGATTGATTACTATATCAACATCACTCCAAGAGGTAAATATTATGCAGCATGGCAAGAGCTCAAAGGCCAAAGAGCATTATTGGCAGATAAAAACAGTTCGAAGGACAAGAGCTGGGTGGTTACCACAGGTAATCAGAGCAACTGGAGTGTGACCCCAGTAAACAATAGCGACAACTACCTGGGCGTGAAGCCAACCCTCACCGTAGGCAATAAGCATTACGCAGCTTTCTTTACAAGTTTCGCCTACACCTTGGGACAGGGCATGAAGGCATACTACATCACCAAGATAGACGAATGGAGAGGTAATGTAGCCTACAAAGAGATAACAGGCACAGTTCCAGCCAAGACCCCAGTGATTATAGAATGCAATTCAACTGATGTCAGCAAGAACCAGATTACTCCTGTAGTAAGCAGCGTAGCGGCTCCTAGCGACAACAAACTGGTGGGAGTATATTTCAGCATCGGCAACAGATGGAGCGGCAAATACAACGCAGTGAAGTTTGACGCTACAAAGATGCGCACGCTTACACTGAATTCAGCAGGTAAACTGGCATTGACCACATCCACCGATTTACTCCCTACCGTAATTCTGAAAGAAGAAGCAAACGGAGAGCATCTCACCTCGTTGGCAATTCCTGCCAACAGCTGTTACCTACCAGTTTCAAGCAAGGCACCCAAGGAGATAACCCTGATGACAGAGGCAGAGTATGACACCGGAATTTCCACCATCAGTGCTACCCCAGGTAAGACCACATACACAGTCTACACACTGACCGGTGTGCTAGTAAAGAAAAATGCAGAGACGATAGGCGACCTTCCAAAGGGAATTTACATCATCAATGGCAAAAAAATAGCTCTTTAAGGAATAAAAAAACCCCAAATACTTGCCATTTTGGGGCTTTTTGCGTACCTTTGCACCCACATTCAAATGTAATCGACAATTTATGAAGAAATATATGATAGCCCTGGCAGTAAGTTTACTGCCATCTTTGACGACAATGGCGCAGCAGGCAGAGAACCTTGGCAAGGAGCAATCTGCAGAGAAATGGATCAAGAACATAGACGCCTCTATCACAACAGGTACAACAGGTATAGGTATCGACGTAGCCGTACCTCTAAGCAACGTGGTTACCCTGCGTACCGGTTATTCATGGATGCCCCGTACACATGTAACAATGAACTTCGGTGTACAAGTGGGCGACGAAAGGATGTCTGACGAAGAAGAAGCGGCCAAGTTCAATAAGCTGGCAGACATGCTGGAAGAATATACCGGAACCCGAGTTGATAATAATATCGACATGGTGGGAACACCAACGATGAACAACTTCAAGTTGCTGGTAGACGTCCATCCTTTCAGAAACAAGAATTGGCATATCACTACAGGTTTCTATTGGGGACCATCCAAGATAGCCAAGGCAGAGAATGCCATCTATGACGGAACTTCGCTGGTAGCTGTGAGCATGTACAACAACCTCTATGAGCGCGTAAAAGCATCATACGAGAACTTTATCCCTTACATGCAAATGGGCGACCAGTATCTCTATGCCGGCCAGGAGTTATACGATAAGTTTATGAGCTATGGCAGAATGGGTGTACACCTTGGTGAGCGAAAAGACGGTTCTATCTTCCGCCTGGAGCCTGATGCCAACAACAATGTATCAGCCACCATCCATGTGAACAATTTCAAGCCATATCTCGGTTTTGGCTATGGAGGACGCCTCCTCAAGAACAATGATATCTACCATATCTCGTTTGATGCCGGTATTCTGTTCTGGGGTGGAACGCCAAGAATCATAACCAATGACATCTACAAGGTAACCTTCTCGCCAAACGAGGACTATACAGAAGCCATCAAGAACGAACAGATAGAACCTGGTGTAAACCTGGCAAAGGATATATCCAATATTCCTGGTAAGGTGGGCGACTATGTGAAGTTCTTCAAGGCATTCAAGGTTTATCCTGTATTGGAGTTGAGATTAAGCCGTAGAATCAGTTTTTAAACGCAAAGAATCATATCAATAAAACATAAAAACGCTAGGGTTTCCAGATGGTAAACTCTAGCGTTTTTTTATTACTGATGCCACGATATATATAGTTGATGACACGAAAAACATTTATGCTACAATGAATAGCATGCCTATTTTTTCTTATTTTTTAATTCCTTATCCCATTTTAGGAGACTATTGTACTCCTTCTTGGTGATTCGCATGAAACTGCCGTGCTGCGGACCGGTTACGCCCTTGATATCCACAGGGTCGGAGAAATTGCGGAGATACTTGTCTGCCTTGCAGATGCGATAGTGCTTCGGATTATCGTGATACTGGATGTATGCCACGCGCCAGGTATCATCACCGATGAGCTGGAAGGCAGAGCTACCCTCGCAGTTCTTGCGGCCTTCGAAGCTTACATAATCATTCTCTACAGGCTCACCCCAGCCATGGTTCAGATACTTGCTGGTGGCAGTGTAGATGCCCGGTTTTCCACCCTCTTTCTTGATGAGCATGTGGTAGAGCCCATCGCTCTTCAGGAAGTTGATGTCGGCATCGATGGTAGCATAGCCCCAGTCGAAGAGCAACTTTGGTGTGGTGAGCTTGGTGAAGGTCTTGTCGGCATAGCTGTAGTACATGCGGTCGTACTTCTCCTCTGCACGGTTGAGCATGGAATAGTAGATCATGTATCCGCCCTTCTCGCCGTTTTCCCAACGATAGTCAGGATCCCAGAAGATCTGAGGCGCCCACACACGGTTGATGGTGCTCCAGTCCTTGTATGGAGACTTGGCAGTGGCAGCATCGCAGAAGTTCTGCATACCCTTGCGGTAATCGAAGGTAACGCTGGTCCAGTTTTTCAGGTCCTTGCTCTTCAGGAGGTCGATGCCATAGTTATCCCACTTGCGGCTCTTGCGAACGCACATATCGGTGGTAACCATGATGTAACCCTTGCCATTGTGCATGCGTGTGATGTAGGCATCGCGGGTACCGCCTTCGATGCGGGCGTGCTCTTCTGGGTTGAAGATTGGCTTGCCATCGTTGATGTCCTGATAGTTGTAGCCATCACGTGATACGGCGTAGGCAGTCCACTCTCCCTTGTCGCTCATGTGACAGTAGAGATAACCGTAATCGCCCTTTACTAAATTCTGTGCGGTCGTTGGCATAAAGGCTGCCAACGCCAGGAGAACAGCTGATAAATTCTTTTTCATTTTCTGCTGATTTGCTAGTTTAATTATTATTAGTTGAAATATTGAGTGCAAATTTACACTTTTTATTTGAGATTACCAAATTCTTGGGGGAGAATGAAGGATTATTCACGAATTATGCCCTATTTTGAATGATTTGTGCTCGGGGGACAGGCGATGGAATCGCCTGGAACGGGGGCGAGAGGGGGACTGGAGGGGAGATGAAAAAAGGGAGGAAAACCTCATCACTGAGATTAACCTCCCTGCACTTATAGTTAAAAATAACCGATTTTATTTGCTCAGGAACTTATCTACCTGGGCTGCAATCTTTCTGCCGCTTGCCATCGCACGAACTACCAGAGAAGCTCCGCTGGCTGCATCGCCTGCCACGAATACATTCTCGGCAAACTCAGGCTGCTGTGGCTTCAGGAAACCCATTGCCAGGAATACAGCCTCTGCCTTGATGATTTCCGGCTCGCCTGCCTCTACCATCAGTGGGCGACCACCCTCTGGGTTTGGCTTCCAGTCGATAGGTTGAACCTTCACACCAGTCAGCTTGCCGTTCTTTCCCAGGAACTCCAGAGAGTTGATGTTCCAGCGACGGGTACAGCCTTCCTCATGACTTGAGGTGGTCTTCAGGGTGCGAGGCCAGTTTGGCCATGGATTCTTAGGATCCTCAGGACCTTCCACTGGCTTAGGCATGATCTCAATCTGGGTTACGCTCTTGCAACCCTGGCGATGAGCAGTACCGATGCAGTCGGAACCTGTATCGCCACCACCGATTACCAATACATCCTTGCCCTTGCAGTTAACCAGTTCGTCCTTAGAGAACTCCATGCCGGCGAGGATACGGTTCTGCTGAGAAAGCAGCTCCAGGGCGAAATAAACACCCTTCAACTCTCTTCCAGGAATCTTCAGGTCGCGGGCTGTCGGTGTACCGGTAGATACCACGTAGGCATCGAAGCCTTCCGGCAACTTGGTCACATCAATCTGCTGGTTGTATCTGAATTCGATGCCCTCCTCTTCGAGAAGACGGAGACGGCGGTCGATGATGCTCTTGTTGAGCTTGAAGTTTGGAATACCATAACGCAACAGGCCACCGGCATTCTCACGTGCCTCGAACACTGTTACCTTATATCCCTTATGGTTCAACTGGTTGGCTGCTACCAGTCCCGCAGGACCGGCACCGATGACAGCCACCGTCTTGCCATTACGCTCTGGAATCTCAACATGCACATAATCCTCAGAGAAGGCGTGCTCCACGATGGCGCACTCATCCTCACGGTTGGTGGTTGGCTCATGATCCATGAGATTCAATACACACGCCTTCTCGCAGAGTGCAGGACAGATGCGTCCTGTGAACTCAGGGAAGTCGTTGGTGGAATTGAGGAGACGGTAAGCCTGCTCCCAGTCGCCCTTGTAGAGGGCATCATTCCACTCCGGTGCCTTGTTGCCCAGCGGACAAGCCCAGTGGCAGAAAGGCACACCACAATCCATGCAACGGGAAGCCTGCTGTCGGCGGTCGTTGCTATTCAATGTCTGTTCTACCTCGCTAAAATCGAGGATTCTATCGTGAATTGGTCTATAACCTGCTTCCTTGCGAGGTATAGTCAAAAATGCTTTTGGATTTCCCATCTTTTTTCTAATTTTAAAATTAGTAATCTCGCTGCATATCCGCAATCTTCTGCTGCAACTTCTTTACCTGCTCCTCCTGGAGAACTCGCTTGTACTCGATTGGCACTACCTGGATGAAATCCTCTACGTAGTGGTTCCAGTCGTCGAGCATGGTACGGGCGAGCTTACTGCCAGTGTAGAGATAATGCTGACGAATCAGCTCGTGCAACTCCTTGCGATAGGTGCTGTCCTCCACGAGGTTGATCTCCACCATATCCATGTTACAGAAGTAATCGAAGTTGTGGTTCTTATCCCATACGTAGGCTACACCACCACTCATACCAGCGGCGAAGTTACGGCCGGTTTCACCGAGCACTACTACTCTACCGCCCGTCATGTACTCGCAGCAGTGGTCGCCAGCACCCTCAATCACGGCGATGGCACCGGAGTTACGAACACCGAAGCGCTCGCCTACCTTACCATTGATATACAACTCACCGCTTGTGGCACCATACAATCCGGTGTTACCGGCGATGATGTTATCCTCGGCAGAGAAGTTGCTGCGGATAGGAGGAAGGATGGAAATACGACCTCCTGAAAGTCCCTTGGCGAAATAGTCATTGGTCTCACCCTCGAGCTTGAAATCCACTCCCTTCACCAGGAAGGCACCGAAGCTCTGACCTGCCGAACCCTTGAACTTCACGTTCACGGTCTTGTCTGGAAGACCCGCCTCACCATATTTCTCGGCAATCATACCGCTCAACATGGCACCGGCAGCACGGTCGGTATTCTTGATGGCGAAATCGAGGTTCACCTCTTCCTGATTCTCGATAGCACGCTGTGCACCACGGATAATCTGCTGGTCGAGCACATTGTCAAGGTCATGAATCTGCTCAGTAGTATGATAGAGTGAGCAATGACCTGTCTCACGATGCAGCAAGCGGGAGAAGTCGAGCAAGTCGGCCTTTTCCTCGATGCTCTTAGCCACCTCTGGCTCTACGGCATCAGCACCCTCGGTAGGAACAATCTCCTCATCCTTCTTGCGGACGATGAGCTCGGTATGACCGATGATATCGTTCAATGAGGTGTAACCCATCTCAGCGAGATACTCACGAACCTCCTCGGCGAGGAAGCGGAAGTAGTTGATGAGGTACTTGTAGCTGCCACGGAAGTGCGCACGGAGCTTAGGATCCTGTGTGGCAACACCCATAGGACAGGTATTCAGGTTACACTTACGCATCATGACACAACCCAAAACGATGAGGGCGGCAGTACCGAAACTGAATTCCTCAGCACCGAGCAGAGCCATCAGGATGATGTCGCGACCGCTCTTCAACTGACCATCCACCTGCAGGCGAACTTGTCCACGAAGACCGTTCTTTACCAAAGTCTGTTGGGTCTCAGAAAGTCCGATTTCAGGAGAGATACCAGCGAATCGCATGCTGGATGCAGGGCTGGCACCTGTACCACCCTCAGCACCAGAGATAACGATGAGGTCTGCCTTTGCCTTAGCCACACCGGCAGCAATGGTACCCACACCACTCTCAGCTACCAGTTTTACAGAGATAGCAGCCTTAGGGTTCACATTCTTGAGGTCGAAGATGAGCTGAGCCAAATCCTCGATACTGTAGATATCGTGATGAGGTGGAGGAGAAATCAGGCTGATGCCAGGGATAGAGTGACGGGTCTTGGCGATGACCTCGTTGACCTTGAAGCCAGGCAACTGACCACCCTCACCCGGTTTAGCACCCTGTGCCACCTTGATCTGGATTTCCTCTGCATTTACCAAATATTCTGTTGTTACACCAAATCGACCGGAAGCCACCTGCTTGGTCTTGCTGGAGAGGCTGATGCCATCCTGAGTAGAATGGAATCGCTCGTTATCCTCACCACCTTCACCGGTATTGCTTCGGGCACCGAGGGCGTTCATGGCGAGTGCCATTGCCTCGTGAGCCTCCTTAGAGAGGGCACCGAAACTCATCGCACCGGTAACGAAGTGCTTCACGATTTCCTCTACAGGCTCCACCTTATCTATAGAGATAGGATTCTTGCGGAAACCGAAGAAGTCGCGGATGAAGATAGGCTCCTGCTTATCGTCAACGAGATGTGTATATTTCTTGAAGAGATCGTAATCGCCCTTGCGGGTTGCGAGCTGCAGGGTGGCGATGGTCTCTGGGTTCCAAGCGTGCTTGATACCGTCCTTGCGGTAGTGGAACTGTCCGAGACTTGGCAGGAAGTCGAGCTTCTTGGTCTCGAATGCCTTATCGTGCAGGCGGATGGCATCACGGGCGATGGTCTCGAGTCCGATACCACCGATGGTGCTCACCTCTGTTCCGAAGTAGCTCTTCAGCAGACTCTCGCTCAAACCGATGCTCTCGAAGATCTTGGCACCACGATAGCTTCGGATGGTAGAGATACCCATCTTAGCCATAATCTTGAACAAGCCCTTCTTCACAGCCTTGATGTAGTTCTGCTCGGCTGTATGATAATCCTCCTGAATCTTTCCCTTCTTGACCAGGTCGTCGAGGATGGCGTATGTCAAATATGGACAGAGGGCTGATGCACCGTAACCCAGCAACAGGGCTGCATGCATTACCTCACGAATCTCACCGCTCTCAACGATGAGGGCAGTCTGCACACGCTTGCCGGCATCAATCAGATAATGATGTACGGCGCTCACGGCGAGCAGAGATGGGATGGCGGCATGGGTCTCATCCACGCCACGGTCGCTCAGGATGATGTAGTTGTAGCCATCATCCACACTCTGGGCTGCCTGCTTGCAGAGTTCATCCAGAGCCTCATGCAGTCCTTCTTCGCCCTTGGCGGTTTCGAAGAGCATGTGGAGTTTTACTGTATTGAATCCCTTGTAGCGGATATTCTGAAGGATATCCAGCTGGGTATTGGTCAGGATAGGATGTGGCAGACGAACCATCTTGCAGTTGCTCTCGTCTGGGTTCAGAATGCCGGAACCTACTCTACCGATATACTCGGTAAGACTCATCACGAGGTTCTCACGGATGGAGTCGATGGCTGGGTTGGTAACCTGAGCAAACTGCTGACGGAAGTAGTTGAAGAAAATCTGTGGCTGGTCGGAAAGCACGGCAAGTGGGGTATCATTACCCATGGATGCAGTAGGTTCCTGACCCTTGGTAGCCATTGGGATGATAGTACCGTCGATATCTTCCTCGCCAAAACCGAATTCCAATTCCTTGCGAGTGAGGTTTTCTACAGCGTTTTCCACTTTTCGTCCGCTGCGCAGTTTTTCCAGTTCTATACGGTTGGTATTCAACCACTGGCGGTAAGGATGCTGTTCAGCCAGACGCTCCTTGATTTCGCCATCATAATAGATCTTGCCTTCCTGGGTATCAATCAGGAGAATCTTACCAGGCTGCAGACGGCCCTTCTCGGCAATCTCGGTTGGATCGAAATCCATCACACCTACCTCAGAAGCCACTACCATCATATCATTCTTGGTGATGGTGTAGCGTGCTGGGCGCAAACCGTTTCTATCGAGCATACCACCGGCATAGCGGCCATCGCTGAAGAGCAGGGCGGCAGGGCCATCCCATGGCTCCATCAGGATAGAGTGATACTCATAGAATGCCTTCAGATCCTCAGAGATAGGGTTCTTGTCGTTGAAGCTCTCAGGCACCATGACAGCCATGGCGTGAGGCAGAGACAGACCGCTCATCACGAAGAACTCGAATACATTATCGAGGCTGGCTGAGTCACTCATATCAGGCTGAACGATAGGAGAAATCTCACGGATATCGCCCAGAGCCTCACTGCTCAACACACTCTCACGAGCCTTCATCCAGGCACGGTTACCACGGATGGTGTTGATTTCACCATTGTGGGCAAGGAGACGGAATGGCTGAGCCAGACTCCATGTTGGGAAGGTGTTGGTAGAGAAGCGGGAGTGAACCAATGCCAAACCGCTTGTGAAATAATTATTGGTCAAGTCAGGATAGTACTGACGCAGCTGGAGGCTGCTCAACATACCCTTATATACGATGTTCGAATTAGACAACGAACAGATATAGAAATCAGGATCGCTGATTCGTTTCTCGATGCGCTTGCGGATGAGATAGAGGGTGCGCTCGAAGACAGGCACCTTATCATCGGTAACACCCGTGATGAACACCTGTTTGATGGCAGGTTCGTTGCTCAATGCAGCCTCACCCAAACAGTCAGGGTTGGTAGGCACATTGCGCAGGTGCATCAGCTGCAATCCCTCGCGCTCAATTTCCTCAATCATGATAGAGAGGATGTCCTGCTGTTTCTTCTCATCCTTAGGCAAGAAGATGAGACCCGTTCCGTATTTTCCCTTCTCAGGCACTGGGATACCCTGAAGAAGAATAAACTCATGTGGAATCTGGAGCATGATACCGGCACCATCGCCCGTCTTGTTATCAGCACCCTCAGCACCACGATGGCGCATGTTTTCGAGTACCTTCAAGGCGTTATCGACCAGCTCATGACTCTTGTTACCGTGGATATTCACCACCATACCTACGCCACACGCATCGTGCTCATAGGCTGAACTGTACAATCCTTTTTCCATTTCTTGTTCGTTTTATATCGGTTATTTATAACTATCTATTTTAATGTTGAATGTTGAATGATTCTTCACTTGAATTCTTCACTCTCCACTCTTCACTCTTCACTTATTTATACGCCTGTTCATGAACTCCCGCCACGGCTCTGCCGCTAGGGTCGTTCTGATTCTTGAATGAGGCATCCCAGGCAAGGGCTTCGGCTGTAGAACATGCCACGCTAGGAACGCTAGGCACACTCTTGGCAGCACTGTCGCTTGGGAAATGCTCGGCGAAGATAGAGCGATAATAATACTCCTCCTTGTTCTGTGGAGGGTTGATAGGGAATCGCTCGGTAGCATGCGCCATCTGCTCATCGCTGACGGCAGAAGCGGTAATCTGCTTCAGGGTGTCAATCCATGAATAGCCCACACCATCGGAGAACTGCTCCTTCTGGCGCCATGCCACTTCTTCCGGAAGCAGATCGGCAAATGCCTCACGAACCACCTTCTTCTCGATGGTCTTGTCAGGACACATCTTCAAAACCGGGTTCATGCCCATTGCTACATCCAGGAACTCCTTGTCGAGGAAAGGCACACGACCCTCGATGCCCCATGCTGCCAGACTCTTGTTGGCTCTCAGGCAATCATAAAGATAGAGCTTGCCGAGTTTGCGCACGGTTTCCTCGTGGAAAGCCTTGGCATCAGGCGCTTTGTGGAAATAGAGATAACCTCCGAACACCTCGTCGGCTCCCTCGCCCGAAAGCACCATCTTGATACCCATGCTGCGGATGACTCTCGCCAGCAGATACATCGGGGTAGATGCACGCACGGTGGTAACATCGTAGGTCTCGATGAAGTAGATGACGTCACGGATGGCATCCAAACCTTCCTGGATGGTGTAGTTGATTTCGTGATGCACGGTTCCGATGTGCTCGGCTACCAGTCGTGCCTTTGCCAAATCAGGCGCACCCTTCAAACCCACGGCGAAGGAGTGCAGACGTGGCCAGTAGGCCTTGGTCTCGCCACCGTTCTCCACACGGGTAGAAGAATATTTCTCGGCTATGGCAGAGATGACAGATGAATCAAGACCGCCGCTCAGCAATACGCCGTAAGGCACATCGCTCATCAGCTGGCGCTTTACAGAAGCCTCCAGTGCATCGTGAATCTCCTTCACGGCTGCCTCTTCCTGAGGTTCCGCATCCTTCAGCTGGGCTTCAGCCTTCTGAGTATCATCTATCTGATATTTCTTCTGCATGGCAGCATACTCAAACCAGTCGCGGGTGTAGTAGCGCTTCATGCCAGGGTTCTTGCTGTAATAATAATGACCCGGGAGGAACGGCTCGTAGTGGTCGCACTGACCTTCCAGAGCCTTCAATTCGCTTGCTACCAGCACTTTTCCATCCTTATCATAACCAATATAAAGAGGAATGACGCCGATAGGGTCGCGGGCGATGAGGAATTCATCACGCTCGGCATCGTAAAGGGCGAAGGCAAAGATGCCGTTCAGCTCTTCGAGCATCTGGGTGATACGGGCGTGGAGCGCATCCTCACCTTTATATATTAAGGTATCAAAGTCGGAATCTGCTCGCATCTCACGATAGAGAGAAAGAATCACCTCGCAGTCGGAACCCGTCTGATACTGGTATTTACCGGCAAAGCGGGCACGGATATCCTGATGATTATAAATCTCACCGTTCACGGCAAGCACCTGTTTCTTATCTGGTGCAAACAAAGGTTGGCGACCACTTTCTGGGTCAACGATGCTCAGACGCTCATGTGCCAGGATAGCGGAACCACCACAATAGATGCCGCTCCAGTCGGGTCCGCGATGGCGGATCTTCTGGCTCATACGAAGCGCTTGCTGTCGCAATTCAGGAGTTTGCTCCTGAATATTGAAGATAGATACGATTCCACACATAATATCTTTTCCTTTCTTTTATGGTTATTTCTAACATAATGTTATGTTTCGGCTGCAAAATTACAACTTTTTGCTAGAATAAAAGAAGGTTTACTTGCATTTTGCACCACACTAACACAAGATATAATAATTTAAAAGTATTTAAACACGCAAACCTTGCATTTTGCTATCATATCAAGCAAAAATGATGCAATTCGTAATTTATTATAAAAAACAAGATATTTTATATCGTTTTTCCGAATATTATTTGTACTTTAGCATCCGAATAAGCTCATTCTACGTGAGTAACAGATCTCCCCCCTCACCAATGGCGAGACAAAAAAAAATAATGAAAAGTTTTGGAATCTCAAATAAATGTATTACTTTTGCATCATAGTATTAAAATCAAACACTTAGGAAGATGGCAGCATTGAAATTATACCCAGTGGGAATCCAGACATTTTCAGAGATTATCAATCGTAATCTGCTGTATGTTGACAAGACGGAATACGTCTATCGCATGACTCATGGCGGTGGCAAGCATTTCTTCTTGAGCCGTCCACGCCGTTTCGGCAAGTCGTTGTTAACATCCACTTTCCAAAGCTATTTTGAGGGCAAGAAGGAACTCTTCAAGGGACTTGCCATTGAGAAGCTAGAGAAAGAGTGGACAGAATATCCTGTGCTTCACTTTGACATGTCTGGTGGCAAACATTTGGATATAGATGCTCTACGTCGTTATCTCCTTTACATTCTAAAGAATAATGAGGAACGATTTGGCGTAAAGAGTGACCATATAGACCCCAACATCAGGCTAAACAACCTGATAGACACCCTCTACAGACAAACAGGCAAGCAGGTAGTAGTTGTCATAGACGAATACGATGCCCCTTTGCTGGATGTAGTACATGAGACAGACAAGCTAAAAGTGCTTCGTGAAGAAATGCGCAATTTCTATAGTCCATTAAAAAAATGCGAGCCTTATCTCCGCTTTGTCTTCTTGACTGGCATCACCAAGTTCTCACAACTTAGTATCTTCAGCGAGCTGAACAATATCACCAATGTGAGCATGGACGATGAATATGCGGGCATCTGCGGCATCACCAAAGAAGAATTGCTAACCCATATGTCGGCAGACATCGACAACCTGGGAGAGAAACTAGGCAAAAACAGAGAAGAGACCATAGAGGCACTACGTGACTATTACGATGGCTACCATTTCTCTGCCAATTCGCCAGATGTATTTAATCCTTTCAGCCTGCTCAATGCCATGACTAAGGGAAAGTTGGACTATTATTGGTTTACCTCAGGCACGCCAACTTACCTCATCAACATGATGAAGGAGTACGATACGGCATACACCGACTTTGCCGAAGGAATGGAAGCTGATGCCTCCGACTTTGATGCGCCTACAGAAGCCGGAACGATGACCACCCTCACTCCTCTCCTCTATCAGAGCGGATATATCACCATCAAGGGTTATGACAAGGAGTATGATTCATATTTCCTAGGCATTCCCAACAGGGAAGTGCGCATCGGATTGACCAAGGCACTCATACCTTATTATGTCACTCCTAATACGGTAGCCACCAACAATACCGTTCGCAATATGGCTCGTGCCCTGAACAAGGAAGACATGGAGCTGGCATTGCAGCATCTCCAGACATTCCTTGCCACCGTACCCTATTGCGACAATACCGACTATGAGGGTCATTACCAGCAGATGCTGTTTGTCATTTTCACCCTACTCTCTGCCTATATGGTTGATGTAGAGGTTCGCACACCAAAGGGCAGAGTAGATATGGTACTTCGCTCATCCACCCATCTCTATATCGTGGAGCTGAAGCTAAATCAGGATGCAAGTGTTGCGATGAAGCAGATAGACCTGAAAGAATACCCCAAGCGATTTGCTCTTACCGGTCTGCCTATCGTGAAAGTGGGTATCAACTTTGATATGGCAACGCACAACATCACAGACTGGAAGATAGAATAAAAGACATAAAAGGCATAAAAAACTATAAGAACAAGGCTAAAATAGCCCCAAAAGGTGTTGCATTCCTAGGAAAGCAACACCTTTTTTAATCGGAATCATCAATTTTTAAAGGAAAATTTGGCATTCACATTTTTTTTTCTTATCTTTGCATCAATCAAAATATAACGAAATTCAATATCAATTATTCATAACTAATAGTTTACAAGAACTATAGTTTGCACGTTTAAAACAATACACGTTAAAACAATATGAGAAAGAAACTGATCAATCTATTCATGATGACTTGCGTGATAGCTGGTGGCTTCACACAGGCATCCTTCGCCCAACAGACTAAGTTGAGCAATCTCACCCAGTTTGTAAATCCTAGAATCGGAACGGGTGGTCACGGTCACGTATTCCTCGGAGCCAATGTTCCGTTCGGATATGTGCAGCTGGGTCCTACCGAGCCTTCACGTGGCTGGGACTGGTGTTCGGGCTATCACCACTCCGACTCCGTACTCATCGGATTCGGCCATCAGCACCTCAGCGGCACCGGTATCGGCGACCTGGGCGACGTGGCATTCCTGCCGGTGACAGATGCTAACCAAAAAGAAATCCTCTTCAGTCATGCCAACGAGAATGTGCGCCCGGGCTACTACGCCGTGAAACTGCAGCAGCCTAACGTGTGGGTAGAGCTTACAGCCACCCAGCGTGCCGGATTTCAGCGCTATACTTTCGGGGCAGATGCACAGCAGGCACAGCTGGTGCTCGACCTGAAGCAGGGCATCGGATGGGATGCGGCAAAGGACTACAACGTAGATAAGATTACCTCTACCACCCTGGCAGGCCACCGCTTCTCCAAGGGTTGGGCCAACGACCAGAAGGCATTCTTCTTCGCCGAATTCTCGCAGCCTGTCACCGTGAAGCCATTAGGCACCGGAAGATGGCTGATTACGGCAGCAGATGTTACCAAGCCTTTGATGGTGAAGACAGGCATGTCGGCTGTAAGCGCCGAAAACGCTCAGCTGAACCTAAAGAAGGAGATTCCGGGCTGGGATTTCCGCCAGGTGGTGGCTGATGCCGACGAAGCCTGGAACAGGGAACTGAACAAGGTGAACATCGAGACCACCGATTCCGCATCACGCCGCATCTTCTACACGGCGATGTATCACACCATGACCGCTCCATCCGTATTCTCGGATGTCAACGGACAGTATCGCGGTGCCGACGGCAAGGTATACGACGGCAGCTTCACCAACTACACCACCCTCTCGCTCTGGGATACCTATCGTGCGGCTCATCCGCTGATGACGATGATCCACACCGATATGCTGCCTGATATGGCAAGCACCTTCATCAATATCTATCGCCAGCAGGGCCAGTTGCCGGTATGGCATCT
>CAKQCH010000042.1:0-19469 GCA_934216735.1 uncultured Prevotella sp. | reverse complement strand
CAGTATGTCCTGCAGCAGCTTAAGGAGAAATCTTCCCTGTCTATCTATTATTGGTCGGCAGAAAATTCACGTGGTGAAATAGATTTCCTGGTGCAGGATGAGGAAAGAATCATTCCGATAGAAGTTAAGGCTGAGGAGAATTTGCAGGCTAAGAGTCTGAGGGTGTTTGTGGAGCGCAATCAGGGATTGAAAGGTATGCGCCTATCCATGTCACCTTATAGAGAGCAGGATTGGCTTGCCAATTATCCATTATATTCCGTATCTGCAATATTTGGATAAAAATCGAGTTCACAAGTTTGTGGACCACAAACTTGTGAACTTTTAATATTATTTTGGAAATCAAGCATTTAAATGTGAGGAGAATTTACAGGCTAAGAGTCTGAGTGTATTCTTTGTTTCATTAAATAAACAATTCATCCATCGTAATCTGTTTCTGTACGATGTCGCTATGTTTGTTCTGCTTCAATCCAAAAGAAGTAATCAATGTGAGGAGAAGCGATTTGGATGTTTTCGTCTCTTCTGTGAAGATACGCAGTTTCTCCAGCAACTTCTCCTCATATTCCTTGCTGATTTCGAATTCGCTCTTGTAGAACTTCATCTCACAGATGTTGATGGTTTCATCTTTCCGGTCTATCAGCAAATCTATTTGAGTTCCCTTTTCTGTGTTGCTGCTTCGCCATGAGCAAACCAAGGTCTGTACTCCCGAAATACCCAGGGCGTGCTTGATTTTGTCTATATGGTTTAGACAAAGCATCTCAAACGACAAGCCTGCCCAAGTATGGTATAGCTGACAGTTCTGGGAGGATGACCAGAAACAGGAATCCTGATACTTGTTGTGCTTGATGAAACGGAAGTAGAAGAGCGTATAGAAATCTACTAACTGGAATAAGGTGTTTCGCTTTTGGCGAATGTCTGAAGTCATCTTGTTGGCTGTACTGAATGGTTCATACAGACGGATGAATCCGCATTGTTCCAATTCTTCCAGTACAGTAGAGAAGGCTCCGTTATCTTTTCCTCCCGATGCCTTGACCAGTTCCTGTCGGGTCATACCCATTCCTTTGGTAGCAAGGGCAGTAACCACGGCGATATGGTCGGCTGATTTCTTAAACAAAGCTCTGTATAAGTCATTGAACTCATCTTTCAGTTCTGCATTGTCTGCGAAAAACAGCTGGTCGATGTTCTGTGCCAGACTTTTCGATTTATCCATCATAGACAGATAATAAGGTATTCCTCCCATAACCATATAGCATTCTGCTATCTGTTTTCGGCTGTAGCCGAAGTGGTAAGCCTTGAAGTATTCTTCACATTCGTGCAGGGTGAATGGTTTTACAATCAGATGATGGGTCAGTCGGTTGTGCAAGCCACCACGGTTGCGAATCAGGTTGTTGATCATCCAGGAGGTGGCAGATCCGCAAACGATGAGTTTGATGTCGTTGCGCAGTACAGCCCAGCTGTTCCAGAAGTTTTCCAGTGCTGGTATGAATCCCGATTTGGCGGTATCCATCCATGGCAATTCATCGATGAATATTACTTTCTTGCCTTCCGGAAGTGTTTCTATGTATTGTGATAGGGCATAGAATGCCAGCAGCCAGCTCTTGAATGTCTGCAGAGTGGTGGAGTGGGTATATTTTTGCAGGGAAATGCTGAAGTTGACAAGCTGTTCGCCTTTGGCAACTCCGTTCATTCCTGTCATGAAGAAGGCAAAATGGTCCTCTACGGCTTTTCTGATGAGAAAAGTCTTGCCTACACGTCGTCTTCCATAGACGGCGATAAACTCCGATTTATCGGAGTTTATATATTCATTGAGCAGTTTGAGTTCTGCTTCTCTTCCTATCAGTCTCTGTTCCATATCTTTCGTTATTTTCTGCGCAAAGATATAAAAAAATACCCATTAGCGCAAATTATTCGCGGATAATCTGCGCTAATGATGTGAAAAAAGTACGTTAGCGCAGATTATCTGCGTATTTTGGTCTTTTTCATTTAATGCAGAACCATCGGAAGGGGGGATAAACATGGGCTATAGTTTCTTCAGTTTGGCCCCATTGATTTGACAAACTGAAGGAATGGTTGCATGCCTTTTACTTTTCACCTAAAAACGGAATAGCAAAATTTCAAAGAACGAATGTATGTTAAACTTTTAAACGAAACCACTTTTTTAAGTGGACTCATGTTTATATTCTTGAAATATTGCGTATTGATTACTCTCTATTGATTCTTTCCACCAATTCATCAGGTGTAAGTATTTCCATCTTTGAGAATAGGCATCATAAATTTGACCATTGTAGAACACACCTTGTTTCGGCTTTGCATTGCCCTCGTCCAATCTGCGAAATACCTCGTCTATGCGCTTATTGGTTGCTTCAATGTGCTTATCGGTATCTTGTTGATGTTGCAGGATTTCCAACTGATGATATTCCATCGTTTCCAAACGACTAAAAACAGAAGCATTGTTTACCATAAAGTGACGCATGGAAACAAATGCTCGCATGATCTGAATATTAACCTCAATAGCTGTTTGTGAACGAAGAACGCTACTAAGCATTGCCACGCCTTGCTCTGTAAAAGCGTAAGTTGAATAGCGGTTGCCGCCTCTTCCATTTGAGATCACAATTTGTGACCTCAAACATTCTTCTCTACTCAATTCAAAACGAAAATCATCGGGAAATCGCTCTATGTTACGTTTTACAGCTTGATTTAACACCCTGGTTTCCACTCCATAAAGTTCTGCCAAGTCTCTGTCTATCATAATTTGATTCCCATCATTTTAAGATAGTCTGATAACGTTCCCATACCTACAGACTTCCTGTATTCGTCAACTTTCTCAGGATTCTCCAGCTTGTAAAGATGCCATTTGCCGTCCTTGTCTTCTTCCAATTGGGTGCCATATCGCTGTGGACGACCTTCGAAAAGGCAGATACGGTCTTCCATCATCGCCACATTCTCACGAGGAATATCGCCTCTCTCTGCAGCCTTTAGGAACAATGGCAGATATTTCCTTTGCATCTCGACCGATGAATGCTGAACAACAAGCCAATAAGCTCTACATGCATCACCAACCTTGTCCTTACCGACAAATCCACGTGAATCAAGGATTTTAAAAATCTTCTGTTGGTTGACGCTGTCAATCGTAGCCATTACGGAAAAAATAGAATCTATCTTTGCCGTGTCTTGTGGCTGATGTCTTGATGTCATCCTCCATTCCTGTCGAATGTCTTGGTCATCCTTTGCTATTTCGAGCAGTTGATTGCGGAGAGGAATATCGTAGTTGGCTTCTTTCCTTGTCTGACGCTCATGCATCGCATTCATGATTTCATTCCATCGCACATCATCATGAATAGGGAGCAGATCTTTGTCAGTTTCTATGTTCAGACTATACCATTCTGGTTCAGCTTTCATTCTCTCCTCAAGAAACCAGAACGCAGCATCTTTATGACCTGCCAGTGATGCCACACATGCAGCATTATAGAGATGCTGGCCGCGAACGTAGTTTTTAAAATCAAATGCATGGGTGAAGTATCGTTCAGCTTCTTGATAATTCTGCTGCATGTAGGATGAATCAGCTTTTGATATTAGACTATTATACTTCCGACTTTCCTCCACATCAGGTAAAGTACCAGACTGCATCACTCTGATGCTCTTGTTCTTGAAATCCTCCAAAGATATAGCTACAGACTGCATATTATGCATATCAGTTACATCCCAATGATAAACACCTTTCTCTGGCCATTTCTTAGATTCTGTCTGCATGACATACATTATTCCCAGTATTGTCTTACCAGCCTTATTTATTCTGTCAACACAAACAAGTCGGTGTTGTCTTTTATTGAAATATAGATTTCGCCAAATGTTTTCAACATCATTCTTTGGTAGCTTCCACAAAGTTGTCCTGGTTACAGTCAACAATCCATCCTTGCTGATCTCATAATCAGGAACCTCACAGCTGTTCACTCCTTCAAATACATACATATTATCATCAACAGTGCGTAAACCATTCACAGGAAATGGTACATCCTTGGTTATTGCCCTAATGTATTTTGTGTATTCAGTCTGATTTTTTGTAGAGCATGATGTCATAAGCACAACTGCTCCCAATATAAAAATACTTTTCTTCATTTTATCTGTCATTTTTATATTCATTTTTCCAAAATCACAAATTGTGATTTTGAACATTACCATATTTAACAGCATTCAAAGGTAGTGCTTTTAGCCTTTAAGCCACTATTGCACAACCCTTTTTTTGAAAAGAACGTAAAATTAATAGTTTTATTGCTGTGATTGCACTTTTAGTAATCGCTTCACTCGTTGTACGGTACTTACCCCTTTACCTCTCAACTTTGCCACATCCCGAACGGAATATTCCTTGCGGAGCAGACTTATTACTTCCCTATATTCGGCTTTCATCTGTTCTTCCGTTTTTACAGAGCCTACCTTGCGCCCGAGTTTTCCACCTTTATCTATAAACCGCTTCCTTCCTGACTGCAATCGGAATGAGATTTTATCACGCTCCAATTGCGCACAGGTCGAAAGTGTGGCTATCATTATAGGAGCAAAGAGGGACGGATGCCCTTCTTCGTCCAATAATATAAGTTGTTCCTTTTGTATGTAGAAGTTAATGCCACAGTCAATGAGTTGCTGGCAATGGGCAATGTGAACATGGTTTACATAATCTGAAAGCAGACAAGATACCCAAGCGCATATCGCATTACTTTGGCTTTCAACAATTGCAACAATTTGAACAACGTATATACTTATACCGTTCTCCCTATCAACATCGACCAGAATACGTTTACCAATTTCAAGGCTACTACCCTTTGGGTGCCTTTTGGGATTATATCCTGTACTATTTTACATCATTTCCTTCTTAAACCAAAGCTCGAATACACAGTCGGCGATGAAAACTCCATCCTTTTCCAGGGTAATCAATTCCTTGTCGATGAGGGCTTTCTTGATGCGGTCGATATTGGATTTGCTGCCCAGCGGATAGGTTTCTGTTACAGCCTGGGCGGTGAAACCTGAGTGGACGCCACTGCAGAGGAGGCGCAGAAAATTGAGCTGATAGGTGGTTAAGCCCTCGGTTTGCTGTACGAAAAGACCATGACATTGTTGCAGCAAGGCGCTGATGCCACTTTGTAAGGTTTCTTCGTTTACTTCTTTCTCGGTTTCTGCCATCACGTTCCAAGCTAGTTGCTGCACGTAGGAAGAATAATTCTTTACGGTTTTACAGATTCTTGTAGCAAATTCCTCAGATATTTTCTTTCCGTATTTCTCGAATCGGGAGCAGATGAAAGGCACCCAATATTCAGTAGGAATGCAATCCAAGTGCAGCATCTCGCCAAACATATAGAAAGGCATGCGTCGGTTTTGGAAAATATTTTCCATCAGATGCTTCTTGCTTCCAAAGAAACAGTATGATACATTCTGATGATGCTGCCAGGCGCCACGCAGTTTTTTCTGAACCGTAAGAGTATCTGGGAATTCTCCAATTTGCTGGAATTCGTCGATGCAGACCACCATGCGGATTCCCTTTTCCTGAGCAATTCTTTCCGGAAGATTCAGAATCTCTTCAGGGGAATAGTCCTTTGGTGTAATTCCCAGAGATAATGAATATTCGGATGTAAGATCTGGACTAAAGGAGATTTTTGGTGAAACTCTTACCAGGAACTGCTTGATGTTTTCTACTACTTGTTCCAGCTTATTACCCATAGATTTCATAATGGTTTCTGCAAAGCGATTGTAAAAATCATATTCGCTTCGGCAGTCATAGATGTCCATATACACCACTTTTATCTCTGGATTATCAATTTCGGATATTACCTTTTTAACGAGAGAAGTTTTGCCCATGCGTCGGGGAGAAATGAGGATGACGTTGATGCCATGCTCAAAATCTGCTTTGATACGCTTGGTTTCTTCTATTCGGTCGGTGAAGTTGTTTCCGGCAACCGACATACCATATACGAATGCCTTTTCCATTGTCTTTTTAAGTGAAGTTGATAACTTGTTTTCTGCTTCCTTTTAGTGCAGCTTATCTTCTGCAAAGATACATAAAAAAAACAAAGTTCACAAGTTTGTGGACCACAAACTTGTGAACTTTTAATATTATTTTGTAAATCAGACATTTAAAATGATAAATGTTTGATTTATTTGTAATGAATATTTGCGAAATTAAGTGCTTTTAATAGGCTAAGCCGCTATTTCTCCAGATAAATCTCTCTTTCTTCATAGCTGTCGAAGCCCAGGCTGGTGTCGGCGCCTTTCTGCTCAAAGATGCTGAGAAGCTCTTTCTGGAGCTCTGGATTGAGTGCAAACTCGCCATTCTTTGCCTTGTAGAAGCGGCGCTGCGTAAAGGGGGTGTAGATGTTGAGATACCTGGAATTGCCCTTGGGGATGGAATCGCAGAGACGGGCGAAACCTCTTGCCCAGCGCTGGCGTTCTGTTACGAGATGATAGGGGCAGTTATCGTCCGCTATCTTCAGATGGTCGAGGTTCAAAACTTCGAAGGAGTCCGCTTCAGCTTTCTCCTTCAGATAATTGGCGTAGCGAGCACATGTGTTGCTACGGGTACATGATGCCATGGGGCATACAATGTGGTAAGGAATGAATTTACTCATGTTTCTTTTTTTATAAGATTACGTTTCTTTTTTGAATTATAGGATGCATCATTTGCAGTGAGGTGACGCTTCATTTATTGCCTAGTTACGGCACATTATTGCCCTCTACTAGGGCAACTTTTTGCCATTACCAGGCACAAAACGACGCAAGGTGCGACAAAATTATAAACAGCCGTTTTCCACAGCGTGGATAACCAATTGTCGATTTCTATTGCACACTACACTCGATGATGCTTAAATCGTTGATTATTAATTAGTTTAGTTGTGTGTAGTGTGGGCGTTGACACTACACTCACACTACACCACACTACACGCTTTACTGCGACAAGACCCTTTTTAAAAAGGTTTTCCACATACTTATCAGCATGTTTTCGCCATTTTTAAACAGAGATAATAGGCAGGTCCCTTGTTGGTTCGCTTTCTCTCGCAATTCAGAAATTTCATGGCCTGTCCGATGCGAATCTTGGTTCTGTGGTCGGCGATGAGCATCGGATACTGCTCCTGCAAAAACTTGAAGATTTCGGCTATGGTCATCCATCTTCCTTCTTCCTGATTCTTGGGCGTACGGAAGCAGGCTTTCAGCATGCCTTCTACATCGTCTGATTTAAAGAAGGGATAGTTGCGCTCCTGGATGCGGGCCACCTCTTCGTTGCAGAACCAGTAGGGCACCTTCTGCTCGGTCAGTTCATAGACTACCTGGGCGTACAGTTGCTCATAATCGATAGGCGAACCGTTATCGATGTATTTGCCTGCCGGAATTCTGATGCAGATGAAGCGGCGGCTTCCCGTAGGGTCGCAGAGTGGATGCTCATCGTTGGTGGTAGCCAGGAACGAAGCATAGCGGATGCGGTCGTCCTGGCTCTTACCGAAGATGGGTCGGCCATTCACCTTCACCTTAGACAGAATCTGCTTCAGCCTGCCCTGCTGCGAAGGTCCCATGTTGGCAAATTCATCTACATTCACAAAGAGGTTGTGGGTGAGCGCCATCTCGGTATCAAACTTGTTGTTGAAGTTGATGTGGTCGAGGAAGTATTGGCGGAGTTCCTTTGGCAGCAATCGGTTGGCGAAGGTACTTTTTCCGCATCCCTGCTTTCCGATGAATACCGGAGTCACCTCGTTGCCATGAAGCATGTCCATGTGGAGCCAATGTGCCACGGCAGAGCGGAGCCAGGTGGCGCACCAGCCTAGCTGTTCGCTTGTGATGCCCGGTATTCTGCCGAAGAGTTCTGCCACATGGTTCTTGCCGTCCCAAACCGGCAACTTGTGGAGATAGAATTTGATAGGGTCGAAATCGATGATGGCTTTCGACTCGATGTACTCCTCGATGTCTTGCTTGGGCGATGACTTTCCGCCGATGCCCAGTTTCTTGGCACGGCGTACGATGGAATTCAGATCTTCCTTGGTAAGGATATTCCAGGTGAGCGGAGCCTTGTCGTCGCCCTCCTTTTTCTGCTTGTCATCGCCCTCCTTTTTGGGGAGGATGGCAAATTCTGTTTTGCCATTCAGCAGGTTGCGGCGGAACTCGTAGTTCTGCTCCAGGAAGCTTTCTACCAGGAAAATGGTTGAACCGATGTTCTCCACATTCTCATCCACATTCTCAACGTTTTCCACGTTCTCTTCTGTGTTTTCAACACTCTTTACGTTCTCAATGTTCTCCACATTCTCAACGTTTTCAACATTTTCTATCTTTGTCATAGAATTAATATTTTAAAAGTTTATAATAATGTTCCATCCTGTTCCTTTAGAATTTAAGATAGTGAAGTGTGGTGTAGTGTTCGTGTAGTGTCTGAAACCACATTACACTCTTGTAACTATGTATCTGATAGTTAGTTACAGAGATTTAGTGTAGTGTGAAGTAGAAACCGTCACTTCTCTGTTTCCCCATTCGCTGTCTTGGCTTCTTTTTCGGAGCCAGGATTTATTTCGCATGCAAAGATAATGAATAAGAGGTGTGTTTTCCAAATATTCCCGCTTTTCCCGTTCCCGTTTTCTGCGGGATTGGGAAAAATCGGGGAGAAGCGTGGGAAAAGTTGCGGGAAATTCTTGTAGGTTTCAACAAAAAATCTTATCTTTGCACTCGGAGAAGATGAAATCTTCGTAGTATCAATTCTTAATTTCTCAAATGTAGATGGAACAGAATAATCTATTAGAACCAATCCCCGCATTTCGTTACGAGGTTTTTGACCGTCAGCTGCAGAACTTCTGCATGATGACGGAAGTGATGATTAACGGGTGGAACGACTATAGCACACAGGAAATGGTATTTGATATCAACTCTTTGTATATCAAGGCTTCCCGGTTATGCTATATGGCCGACCAGGACCTGGCGCTGCAACATGCCGATGTAACCCAGCAGCGAAAGAAGGAGAATCAGTATTTTCATAACCTGATGGAAGAACTGGTAATCAGAAAGCTTTCGCAGTTTGTTTTTCTTGTCATCAATGAATTTAAGGAGGGTAAGCAGCTGGAAGGCCATGACTCACCTATGTTTACTTCTGAGATAAGCATCATCTTTCCACGCCTGTTCGATTTGTTTGCGATGGAGGGAATGTCTCCCGAAAAGATGCAGGAACTTAACCAGCTTATTCAATGCGTAGAGACATTCTTGTCAAGCGAGGTGCAGCTTACCCAATATCCGGAGGTGGAATTTGGAGAGAAGCTTTGGAATTTCCTCCGCCTCTATGCCATGAGCTGCTATCTGCTGCTGCATTTCAGAAGAGTATGCCATGTTACCAGCAAGCCGCTGGCAAGCGATGTGGTGAGCCGACTCACCGAGATGAATGTGCAGAAATATATGAGCGAAGCAGAGAGCAAGCACCAGATAGACCTCTATCTCGCCCGTCTGCAATACGAAAACGATGGGAAGCCGCTTGATGAGGCGCAATGGCTCAAGGCCCGGAGAGCGCTGAAGTCGCTGGTGCCTGAAAAGCTGGAACTCGCCTTTCTCAGCTATGCCGACAATGCGGGTAAGGTGGGGGCGGAAATTGCGGATATCGACTTTACCCCTGAGGAATTCATGATGCTGATAGATGCCTTGGCGAAATATCAGATTATCACCCGTCGCCTTTTCGAACTCAATCATCCTGAGGAGCAGGAACATACGTTGCCCAACGAGGCATTCAACCTGGTGGTGAAAGGCAGGGCGGTGGATTTGCAGGAACTGAAGAAATCCATTGCCAAGATGGCTGCCCTGGTGCAGAGAAAGAACCAGTGGTTCTGCGTATGGAGCGTATTGAAGCATCTGAACCTGATAAGGGAAGACTGCGGCTTTGCCACCTTTGCCCATCAGATGATGAGCGATGAATGGTTGGGCAAATCGGGCTATGTGGAGTTTTCTGCCGATAATCTGAGCGATTATTCCCGATATTTCAATGAGTATGATTTCACGGAGTGGGACGAGGAGATGTTTCTGGAGAAGAAACAGCTCTATGGCATGACCAAGTGGTCGCCTAAGCTCTGCCAGAACTTCTCTTCGCTTTGCCGCAAGATGATGAAAAGCATCTGGGGCTACTCTTTTCTGGGATAGTATCATATCAAAAAGCCCCACACGCTGAGAAAAGAGCGTGTGGGGCTAGTTTTTTCTTATCCGGCTTTGTTTTTTATCCGGTTTTTGTTTCTTCCGGTTTTATTGCTTGTCCGAGTCGATGAGGGCGAGCAGATGCTCCACTGCCACCTCCTGCGGAATGTTCTTTTCTACGCAAACCTGCTTGCGGTAGAGGCTTACTCGGTTAGGACCGGCGCCTACGTAGCCGTAATCGGCATCCGCCATTTCGCCTGGACCATTCACGATGCAGCCCATGATACCAATCTTCAAGCCCTTCAAGTGCTTGGTTGCCTCCTTGATCTTGGCGATGGTTTCACGAAGATCGTAGAGGGTTCTGCCGCAACCAGGACAACTGATATACTCGGTCTTGCTGGTGCGCAGACGGGCTGCCTGAAGAATGCCGAAAGCGGTTTCATCTACTGTCTGGGCTGGGATGTCACCATCGTTCATCAGCCAGATACCATCGGTAAGACCATCTATCATCAAGGCTCCCATATCGGCAGCTGCCTCCAGCTGGAAGTCGCTCTTCTCCTCCTTGCTGTGCTGGTACATCTCGGCGAAAACCACAGGGTTCTTCAACCCGGCATTCATCATCTCGTGAACCAATGCACGCTGGTCGCCCAGACGGTTCTGATGATTGCTTACGCAGATAACCACCACCTCAGGATGAGCCTTCAGGCAGGCGATGTATTCCTCGGCTGGAGTACCAAACTGCAGGGTGAGGAACTTGACGTCTGCCTTGATGCTGGCGATGAGCGGCATTGCCATGGCAGGGAAGATAGGGTAGAGCTTGGCACCAGTAGTCTCTGGCTTGCTGTTCAGCGTCTCGTAAACATTGTAATCTACGATGTAGCTCTGACCAGGCACAAACTGCTTAGGCATCTTACCGCCGATGTAGATATAATCAGGCGTAGCATCCTTGTTCTCACAAACGGTGCTCTCGCCGTTGATTCGGTTGCTGATAACCACCGGAACGTTGTTGCCGCCGATATTGCCTACGGCCACGGTTTCGCGGCGGGTAGGGCGCAGCCAGTCGAAGCTAGGACAAGCTGCGGCAGGAATCAGAAGATGTCCCTTCTTCTTGCCGATGTAATCCACCAGATGGCGAGCCACCGGAATCTCTGCAGCAGGCTCCTCGCTGAGGCTTACACGAACGGTATCGCCGATACCGTCAGCCAGCAGGGCACCGATACCCACGGCACTCTTGATTCTGCCATCCTCGCCTTCGCCAGCTTCGGTTACGCCGAGGTGGAGTGGGTAATTCATGCCTTCCTTCTCCATTTCTTCAACCAGGAGGCGCATAGAGCGGACCATCACAACGGTATTGGATGACTTGATGCTGATAACCACATCGTGGAAATTCTCCTTCTTGCAGATGCGCAGGAACTCCAGGCAGCTTTCTACGATGCCCTCAGGGGTATCGCCGTAGCGGTTGCGGATGCGGTCGGAGAGGGAACCGTGGTTCACACCGATGCGGATGGCAGTATGGTTCTCCTTGCAGATGTTGAGGAAAGGCACGAAGCGCTCCTCAATCTTCTTGAGTTCGTGAGCATACTCTTCATCAGTATATTCCTGCTTGATGAACTTGCGGGCAGGATCCACGTAGTTGCCTGGATTTACGCGTACTTTCTCACAATAGAGAGCAGCCACGTCGGCAACGTTAGGATTGAAATGAACATCGGCTACGAGCGGAGTCTGATAGCCGTCGGCACGGATGCCGGCATTGATGTTTTTCATGTTCTCTGCCTCGCGTGAACCCTGAGTGGTGAAGCGCACCAGCTCGCCACCAGCCTTGATAATCTCCTCAGCCTGTTGAACGCAAGCCTCGGTATCATTGGTGTTGGTGGTGGTCATCGACTGGATGCGGATAGGATTATCGCCACCCAGATCGATGGCTCCGATATGTGCCACAGAAGAGGCACGGCGGGTATAATTGAATAAATCTACCATAATGTATCAAGATAAAATATGCCCCAAAGAATGGGGCATATCACACATATTAGATTAATTACACTTGAAGTCGTATTTTACTTCAGCCAAATCCTTGTTGGCCTTCTCTATCTTGGCACCGAGACCAGCCTTCCAAGCTTCTACCTTCTGAGCCACTTCCTCATCGGCAAGGGCAATCATCTCGGCAGCGAGGATGGCAGCGTTCTGAGCTGCATTCACACCAACAGTAGCCACAGGAATGCCAGGAGGCATCTGGATGATGCTGAGCATGGCATCAAGACCATCGAGCATACCCTTGATAGGTACACCGATAACTGGCAGTGGGGTAGATGCTGCGATAACACCAGGAAGGGCGGCAGCCATACCGGCAGCGGCGATGATTACCTTTACGCCACGCTCCTTAGCTCCCTTGGCGAATGATTCTACTGCATCTGGAGTGCGATGAGCAGAGAGGGCATTCACCTCGAAAGGAATCTGGTTGTCGTTCAACCACTTACATGCTTTTTCCATAACAGGCAGATCGCTTGTACTGCCCATGATAATGCTTACTAATGGTTTCATTTCTTCTTATATTATAGTTATAAACTTCTTATGTTATATTACCAGGATGGCGCAGGATACGCCTATCAGAAATCCCGTGACCACCTGGGATAGCGAATGCTGTCGCAAGATCATGCGAGAGGTTCCCACGGCGCCTGCCAATAGCAATACCAGGCAGAGCCACCACAGGGGGTTGAAAGAGAAGGCGATGGCATAGGAAACCAGCGAACCTGCCACACCGCCGATGGCTGCCGTGTGGGTGCTGATTTTCCACCATACGTTGATGAAGGCACAGGCCATCTGGATGGCGAGTGCTACCACTACGATGATGCTGATGACACGCGGCGTGTTGCGATACTCCATCCAGAAGAAGCAGATGAAATAGCACAGGATGGAGATGATGTAGGGCACGATGCGGCGCTCCTTCTTTCCCAACTCGTGGGAGGTCCAGCCCTGACAGAGTCTGTAGAGGTGGATAAGCAGCGAGGGTGCTACCACGGTGAGCAAATAAACCATGGCAAGCATCACCAACTTGTATGTCATCGGCAGCAACGACATGTAGCTGAAGATGAACAGGGCTATGAGTCCCACTATCGGCAGATAGAAGGGGGTGAAGACCATGCTCATGATTCGCGCAGTCAATATGATATTCTTCTCTTTCATAAATCTAACGTAATCTGTATTCTTTCTCTCTTTCTCAGAAGAGTTCTTTCTTATGAGAATCTCTTTTTCAGAAGAGTTCTTGCTGACGGGAATCTCTTTCTGGAATTTATTTTCTTAATCGTGCAACTGGAATGTTGAATTGTTCGCGATATTTTGCCACGGTGCGGCGGGCGATAGGGAATCCCTTCTCCTTCAGCGCCTTGGCCAATGCTTCGTCGCTCAGCGGCTTCTTCTTGTCTTCCTGATTGATGAGCTCTTGCAGGGCTATCTTGATCTTGCGGGTTGACATCTCCTCGCCGTCCTCGGTGGTGTAGCCATCCGTGAAGAAGAACTTCAGCGGGAACATGCCCCACTTGGTTTGTGCATACTTCACGTTGCTCACTCTTGAGATGGTGCTGATATCCAAGCCCGTTCTGTCTGCCACATCCTTGAGAATCATCGGCTTCAGGTCGGCTTCGTCTCCATCTAGGAAGAACTGTCGCTGAATGTCGATGATGGCTTTCATCGTGACGATGAGTGTGTGGCGGCGCTGCTTGATGGCTTCTATGAATCCCTGCGCCTTATCCACCTTTTCCTTGGCATAGAGCAGGGCTTCCTTGTCAGAGCGGCTCATTTTGTCCTTATGCTTCCTGTAGGTGTCGATCATGTCGGTGAACGATGGCGACACGGTTAGCTCAGGGATGTTGCCTCGGTTGAGGCTGAAGGTGATGGAGCCGTCGTCGTTGGTATCTACGATGAAATCCGGGGTAATCTGCTGCATGTTTCTGCCCTCGGTTTCGCCCATCGATGCGCCTGGCTTCGGGTTCAGCTTCTTGATTTCCTCTTGTAGGGTGGCAAGCTGGGTATCGTTGAGTTCCAATCCAGTCTTGATCTTGTCCCAATGCTTCTTGGTGAACTCCTCGAAGTAGTCGCTGAACACTTCTTCCATCGTTTTGCGGAGCACGCCTCGTGGCAGGCGCTTTGCCTGCAGCAGAAGGCATTCCTGAAGACTTCTGCCGCCTACACCGGCAGGATCGAAGGTCTGGAGAATGTGGAGCACGTGCTCCAGGTCCTTCTCCGATACGTCCATGTTGTGATAGATGGCAAGCTCATCGCAGATGCCGTCCAGGTCTTTGCGCAGCAGGCCGTCGTCATCGAGCGAACCGATGAGGTATTCCATGATTTCCTTCTCCTTGTCGGTAAGGTTCTGCATGTCCATCTGCTCCTTCAGCTTGTCGTAGAAGGAGGTGGTGTCGCCGTAGACCATTTCTTCATAGTCGGCGTTGTCCTGGTTGTTGTATCTATCCGTGTTATAATCAGGCATCTGGTCATCCTGTCCGATGCTTTCCAGCGCCTGGTCGAGTTCATCTTTTCTCTCTTCTTTCTCCGACTGTGCCTCGTAGGCATCATCGTCGTTCATTTCGTTGTCGTCATTACTGTTTTCTGCATCATGCTCCAGAGGCGAGTCTCCGTCGTAGCTTTCGTTGAGCATATCGTCAGGGTTCTCACTTTCCAGGGCAGGATTGTCGTCCAGTTCGGCATTGATGCTATCCTCCAGTTCGGTGAGGGGCATCTCCAAGAGCTTCACCTGCAGCATTTGCTGGGCGGAGAGTCTTTGCAGCTGTTGCAGCTTCTGTGCCTGTGTCTGAATGAGTTTTTGAGCCATATCTATTTATTTAAAGTATTCTTGCAGTTTGATGGCAAGCTGATTCAATTTATCCGGATTTCCGTTTCCATATCTGTGCCAGATGGCCTTGCATGCCTGAAGTATCTTGCTGTCTGGCGCTTTCTGCCTGTTGAGGTAAGGGTCACAGTACTGATAGTCAGTCATGACTTCCGCAATCAGTTTGGGCGAAATCTTCATCAGTTTTCCCAGATCAATGATTTCGGGAGTTTCCGGCACCATGGTGATAGGGGTGAGCTGGAAGTAGAGGTCGAGAATGATGATGAGTTTGATAGGTGTGAGCGATGGCTCTTCAGCCAGCGGTTCCCAATCTTTCTCAAACGATTCGCACACTTCTACTCCTGCAAAGAAATCCTTTGCATTTCCGCATCCGTTCATCTTGCGCAGGATGCTGATGTCGTGGGAAAGTAGTCGAGGATTGTCGGCATACTTATCCCAAAGTCGTTTGATACGAGGCGTAACTCGTTGCAACTTGAACATTTGCTCGTGCAAATACTCAGGTTGTATGTGCAGCTCCAGGCTTAAATCTACTATACCCTTAGAGTATAGTGGCTTTACGCCCATTGGCTTCTTCTGATAGAGTTGGAGAAGCAAGAGCCAGTAATCGTCGTTCCAAAGAGGATGTTTTGCCATATTCTTTTTAATCTTATAATCTTCTGCAAAATTACAATTTTTAGTTGGTAAAACAAAATAATTTAGTGTATATTATTATAAAGCTATCCATAAAAGTGCATATTGGGCTTGAAAAGCTGCGTGTAAAAGTGTTTATGGGGCTTAAGATTCTGTATATAAAAGAAGTGCGCAACTTCGAGTCACTCGAAATTGCGCACTTTTAATACTTTATTCCCAAATGTTTCATAACTCAATGGAGGATGGCTTTCACAAGCTTTTTCCCTCCGTTGCAGTGCCCGAAGCAGTCATTGTCCTGCTCAGGCGTCATCTTTTTGTTATCCGATACATTTGTCTTTTTTACCTTAAGTTACGCTTAACCTAATGAATCATTATCCTATTGTCCTTGAATAAACAATCTTTTTTAAATTACCTTACTAACTAATAACCTAACTAAACAACTAACAATCTTAAACCTAAAAACCTAATAACCTAAACAAATTTCTTTTTGTCGTCCTTGAATAAACAATCTTTTTTTACCTTTAAACTAATAACCTTTTAAACAACTAACAATCTTAACCTAAAAACCTAATAACCTTTTGTCTTAATGACGATGCAAAGGTACGACGATTTCTGCAACTAACCAAATCTTTAGAGGGAAAAATCGCAAAAAAGGGCTTATTTTTGATATAAATCAACTATGTGTGTGCGCACACAAGTGTTTTGAAGCACAAATTTGACCTATGTCAACCTTTTTGGGCTCTTCCAGGTTTCCTAGCCCGTTTCAGCCTTCTTCCATACCTTATGTATGGGGTGTTTTGGTCTCTTCCATACCTTATACATAGGTGTTTCAGCCCCTTCTATACCTTATATATAAGGCTTTTGAGGGGCTGGCTTGGGGCCTTGGTCGTAGAGGAATGCTGCCTCGCTCATGAACACGGCGATGGTTTTGAGGCGCAGATAGTCTTCTGAAAGATAGATTCTGCCCTGGTTTGCCCAGTTCCTGCCCCAGGAATTGCGGCATACGTAGTAACGCTTCTTGTCTTTCAGGAAGGTGCCGATGATTTCCATCACGTGGTCGTCGGTGGTGCGGAGCTGTTCAAACTCTCTCTGGCGGGAAGTTGGGGTTACGGGGAGTTCCATCTTCTGAACCTCCACATAGTTGTCCTGGGCATGGGTAAAGCCCTCTTCGCTGATGTCACCTTCCCAGCAAACCGGATGCCCGTTCTCCACGGCTTTCTGAATATGAAGCATCAACTCGTCGAGCGGAAGATTGAGAAACTGGTCGTGCATCACATTGTCGGGTACTTCAAGGGCGAAGTACTCGCGGTATGGATGATGGGTAAAACTGGTGAGTGATACGTACTCCTCGGGATAGCATACGCTGTGGGCAAACTCCAATGGGGTGTATTCGGCACCGAGCATGTGTACCTGCTTGGCAGGCATGTAGCCGATTTCCTTATCGAAGAGGTTGTTGAGTTCATCTTTCAGTTTCTCGATGCCCGACTTCTGGGCAATGGCTCCATCGCAGAGTTTCTCCACCTTTCGGCAGAGAATCTTATAGTTCACATCCTTTGGATCTTCATAGCTGTCGTATGGTTGTGCGCCATACTTATCTATATAATGTATGAGCATCGAAGCCATGCCCCGCATGCTGATGGGTTTCTTGCCTTGTGCGAAATAATATTCCAGGGCTTTCTCCTGAAGCATCATTCGTGCAACGTAAGCCACGGATAGGTTTACGGAGTCGCCCTTCATGATATGCTCGCTCTCGATGGTAGCAAGCATGCCGTATGCCCAGCAGAGTTCGCTCTTGCCCTGGTTCTTGACAGGGGTGGAGCCGATGATCTGTGCGTTCAGGGGCAGGTTGTCCTTGCCCGCTCCCTGGCGGGAAGGGGAAGCAGCTTCCGGCTTCTTCTGGTATCCGCAACTTGCTAGGAGAAGTGTGGCGAGAAGGCTTATAATGATATTTCTATTCATACATTATATTATATATGTTGGTTATTACTAGGATGAATGATTGCTTGTAACTGAAAAAAGTTCCGTTCCGTTTCACGGAGCGGAACTTTTCCTTGGCATAGCCTGGGAGATTCCTCTCCTTGGCTATCTGTATTCTTATGATAATCTTATGCTTTGCTTTCCGTCTTCTTCGCTCTCTTGCCGCTGGTAGCGATGCTCCATACGCCAAGGGCGATGAGTGGAAGGCTCAGAATCTGTCCCATATCTACTGGCAATCCTGCTTCGAAAGCCACCTGAATCTCCTTCGTGTATTCGATGAAGAAGCGGAAGACGAAGATGAGGGTAAGGCAAAGACCGAAATAGAGTCCGCTACCCACACTCTTGGGGCCTTTCTTCTTGTAGATGAAGAAGATGAGGAGGAAGAAGCAGAGATAGGCTATCGCCTCGTAGAGTTGACCGGGATGGCGTGGGTACTGATCTTCCTTGACGAAGATGAATGCCCAAGGCACATTGGTTACCTTGCCGATGATTTCGGAGTTCATCAGGTTGCCCAGGCGGATGAAGCAGGCGGTGATGCCTGATACGATGCCCATGTTGTCGAGCAAGGTCCAGCCGCCCACCTTGGTCTTGCGGCAGTAGAGCCAGATGGCAACGAACAGTCCCAATACGCCTCCATGACTTGCCAATCCCTCGTAACCCGTGAATTTCCAGCTGCCATCTGCCATGTGGTGCATCGGGATGAACATCTCGATGATATGATCCCACTGGGTGAGGAAATACTCCGGCTGATAGAAGATGCAATGTCCCAGGCGGGCACCTGCCAGGATGCCGACGAAGAGGTAGATGAAGAGCGGTTCAAACTTGTCCTCGCCCAACTTCTGCTCCTTGTAGAGACGGTGCATGAGCAAATAACCCAATAACAGACCCACCATCCAGCAGGTGGCGTAGTATCGGATGGAGATAGGACCCAGGTGAGCCAGGATTGGGTCTGGGTCCCATACGATATAGTTTAGCAAATTTGCTGTCATAATCGTTTATACGTTGAAACGGAAGTGCATGATGTCGCCATCCTGTACGATGTACTCCTTGCCCTCGATGCCGAGCTTACCAGCCTCGCGCACAGCAGCTTCAGAGCCATACTTGATGTAGTCATCATACTTGATTACCTCTGCACGGATGAATCCCTTCTCGAAGTCGGTGTGGATGACGCCGGCACACTGAGGAGCCTTCCAGCCCTTGTGATAGGTCCATGCCTTTACCTCCATCTCACCGGCGGTGATGAATGTTTCAAGGTTCAGCAGGGCGTATGCCTTCTTGATGAGTCGGTTTACACCACTCTCTTCCAAGCCGAGCTCTTCGAGGAACATCAGCTTGTCTTCGTAGGTTTCGAGCGATGCGATGTCTTCCTCAGTCTTGGCTGCGATGACCATGCACTCAGCACCTTCTTCCTTGGCGATTTCCTCTACCTTCTTGCTATACTCGTTGCCGGTCTTGGCAGAAGCCTCATCCACATTGGCTACGTAGAGCACAGGTTTGGTAGTGAGGAGGAAGAGATCGTGAGCCACTTTCTGCTCTTCCTTGCTTTCGAAAGTTACGCCACGGGCGTTCTTTCCCTGCTCCAGTTCTGCCTTGTAAGCCTCCAGAACGGTAACCATCAGCTTGGCATCCTTGTTACCGGCAGCAGCTGTCTTCTGCTGCTTGGCGAGCTGAGATTCGATGGTTTCCAGGTCTTTGAGCTGCAACTCTGTATCGATAACGCTCTTATCCTCCAATGGGTCAACCTTGGCGCCACCCTCGCGAACGATGTTGTCATCGTCGAAGCAGCGGATTACGTGGATGATTGCATCGCACTCACGGATATTTCCCAAGAATTTATTACCAAGACCTTCGCCCTTGCTGGCACCCTTAACAAGACCTGCGATATCTACGATTT